>JBDSAP010000190.1:0-4623 GCA_039922055.1 Ferruginibacter sp. | reverse complement strand
ACCAGGGTAGCAGCGGAAACGACACCCGTAATATAGAAACATGGATACAGTCAGGTGTTATTGGTCCGGTGCATACGGTACATGTTTGGACAAACAGGCCGGTGTGGCCGCAGGGAATTCCTACACCTACCGGTAAGTTTCCTATTCCAAAAGAATTGGATTGGGATCTATGGTTAGGCACTGCTCCACTCCGTGATTTTAATCCAACATATTTACCTGCAACCTGGCGTGGCTGGAGCGACTTTGGTACGGGTTCACTCGGCGATATGGGCTGCCATTTTATTGATGTGCCTTTCCGTGCTTTGAAGCTTGGTTATCCTATCGCCGTATCCTGCAGTGTGGGCTCTGTGTATTCAGGATTTTTTAAAGAAGAAATATATACCGATAGCTTTCCTCCATCATCGGTTACTTACATAAAATTTCCTGCAAGAGAAGCCATGCCGCCCGTCGAATTAATTTGGTATGATGGCGGAATAAAACCAAGAAGGCCGGATGAATTATTGCCCGACGAAGCAATGGGCGAATGGGATGGAGGTATTATTTTTGAAGGTTCAAAGTCAAAGTTAATGGCGGGCTTATTTGGAAGAAATCCAACACTGCTGCCTACTAAACTAATGGCAAGCACTACCCTGCCAACATCTAAATTTCCTTTTGTAGAAAGAGGCAGCGAAGGACACCAAACGCAATGGACCAATGCATGTAAAAAAGGTTATGGCGCCTACACCAGTTCGTCGTTTGACAAAAGCGGCCCATTGGTAGAAACGGTGTTGATGGGCAACCTTGCGGTACGCAGTTATAATTACCAGGAAAAAGACAGTAAGGGTGAAATAACTTATCCTGGCCGCAAACAATTACTATGGGATGGAGAGAGGCAGCGTATCACCAACTTTGAACCCGCTAATCAATTTGTGCGGAGGAAATACCGGGGGGATTATAAGTTGGAGTTGTGATATGTGATTTTAAATGTTTTGCAATAAAAAATGTTCGCTGTTAAGAGCGCACTTTTTTTAAGGCCATTCATCAATTGTGTTTTATAACCTTTTGAATATCTATACTTAAATTTTTTAAATTACTACAGGTACTCTATAATTCAATGCCGCAGTGGTGCCACAAGTTACATCAATGGTAACCCCTGTTATTTTGCCGGACAAACTCGAGGCCAAGAATACTGCAACGTTTGAGATATCTTCCATTAGCGGTAGTGTTTTCAACATGGTATCTTCTTTCATCTTCCGAAGAATGGGCTCCATTACTTCAGGGTTGCCGGCAATTGCATCTGCAAATATTTTTGAATCTGGCGAGCCGCCCGACCGAATATTTACTACCCGTACACCATGGGCGCCTAACTCTGAAGCGAGGGTGGCGGAAAAACTTTCGATGGCGCAGCATGCGGGAGAAAAGCCAGCGGTAAAGGGATATCCGATACCACCAGGTGTTGCGGTTAGAGATAAAATAACTCCTGATCCTTGTTCCATCATCACCTTACCAGCCGCAGTTGCTGTCAGGAATTGTGTTTGCATCATAAAAGTAATCGGACTTAAAAAATCCGTTGCTCCTATCTCCACCAGGGGGATATTCTGTACTACGCTGGTTCCGGTAGCATTGAACGAAATGTCTACCGTGCCTGCTTTTTGTTTAACCATTTTTATATGATCATTGATCGCCTGTTCATCCAATGCATCCACTTGCGCCACTTCTGCAATGCCGCCGGAACTAATGATCTTATCTGCTACTTGTTGCACCGAATTAAGATTGCGGCCAGTTAAAAAAACTCTTGCACCGGCACTTGCAAATGCACTGGCAACTGCACCCCCGAGAGATCCGCCTGCTCCGTAAATAATTGCATTCTTGTTTTGAAGTATCATATTATTTTGTGTTGATTTTGAAAGCATCTATAAAATAGAATTAAAACGTACAATACAAACGTATAATTAAATGTGGTTTTTAAAAGGGGATAATTGCGACAATTAAAGGGTTGTATGCGATGTTTATAAAGACATATAAATTGATGTGTTGCGGCCTTGGAAAAAAAGAATCGTTGAAAACGAACGCTGCTCCGCTCCGCAAAGATTTGCCGTACAAGAGGGCGACGCAACAATGCCGCCAAATGTGCTGAAGCCCGGACAAAAAATTTACACTGATTTAATTTTCTGCACACAGATACAATAGTGTTTTTTTGCATCAGCAAACAACATCTTGTCTTGGCCATAAGGGAAAACGGTTCTCTTAAAACATCAATGATCATATCGGAATTGGTTAGCCCGATAGCTCCATTAAAAGCGTATGGTGAAGTGCTGCTTCACCTTAAATTCAGGATTGATAAAAACAAGGCCAATAAAAAAAAAATCGATGGTAAGTGTTACTGACGGATGTTGCTGTATCTCCAACCAGGCGGCTTCCATTTCCATGCTCCAATGTATATCATCAAAGATCAACATGGTATTGTCTGTCGCATGTTTCAACAACTGCTGTAAATAATGCAGCGTAGGCTCTTTGCGGTGATTGCCATCAATGAAGGCAAGATCAAGTTTGTCAATTTTTGAAAAAACAATGGGCAGTGTTTTACTAAAATCACCTTGAAGCAGTTGGACATTTTTTAGTTGCAGCTCGTAAAAAGTAGTTTTTGCAATAGCTGCAATGGAGCTGGATCCTTCGCAGGTGTACACGTTTGCAGCTTCGTTTCCGCTTGCCAGGTAAGAAGTCGTAATGCCAAATGAAGTACCTAACTCCAGGATAGTGGCCGGCCGGTAATAATTAACCACACGGAACAACAACTGGGCAAATTTTTTTGGCTTTAAAGAAGATCCTGCAATATCCTTTACCACCCGGCTTCGTGATTTGATCACGCCGGAGCCCGCACCAAAATCTTCTACTTCAATTACGGAATCATCGGCCTGCAATGCTGTTCTGCGCATTTCGATGATATCGTAGCAGGAATATTGTTGTTTATCTCTTAATACATTTTTTATAAAGTCAAATACAAAAGGTGAATGCACACCATGCCCTTTACTATTGGATGCTGTAAAATAATAATGAAGATATTTTTTCGCTAACTGAAAACGGCTGTACATAGATTAATCCCACGCAAATTTTATGAATGCACGCAAAAAAGAACAAAAATTTTATTGGGCAATATTACCGCTTTTTCCAAACCTGGAAAGAATAGGTGAAGGCATGTTTATCATCAATCGGAAAGTCTTCATTTGATTCCAGTTCCCATTGCGACTCATCAATTACAGGAAAAAAAGTATCCCCATCCAGCTCAGCGTGTACCCTGGTTATATAGATGGTATCCGCGACCTCCATCGATTGTTTGTATATCTCTCCCCCACCGATTATAAACAATTGCTTTGCATTGGTTGCCTTTCCTTTTTCTACCGCATCTTCCAGGCCGGTGGCAGTAATTGCACCCGCCGCCTGCCAACCCTGCTGCCGGGTGATTACAATACTGGTTCTTCCGGCCAACGGTTTATCAAATATTTCAAAGGTCTTGCGGCCCATGATGACCGGAAAACCCCAGGTTACATTTTTAAAAAACTTCATGTCGTTGGGCAAATGCCAAAGCAGCTCATTATTTTTTCCAATTGCATTGTTGGTGGAAGCGGCTACTACCATGGCGATGGAGAGGTCTTTTCTATCTTCTCCTGAAGAGGAAGTGGTTTGAGTGTTTGTATTTTTAGAGGCGTTCATAATTTAAAGAGGCAGGCCCACCTAACCTCCCCAAAGGGGAGGAACTGGAACCAATTATTTAAAGATCTGTTCAATTTTTAACGAGTGAGTGTTTGTAAAATTAAAAAATCTTAAGGCCATCATTCTCCTAAGTCTCCCCTTTGGGGAGATTTAGAGGGGCCGTTTTTCCCTCTCCCTCCTACACCGCCACCGCCGCTTTTATACCCGGATGCGCCTGGTAGTTTTGTAATTCAAAATCCTCGAACTTAAAATCAAATATATCTTTCACGCCTGGGTTTATCTTCATTTGTGGCAATGAAAATGGCGTTCTGCTTAGTTGCAGGTTGGCTTGCTCCACGTGATTATTGTACAAATGAACATCTCCGAAGGTGTGGATGAAATCACCGGGCTCCATATCGCACACTTGTGCAATCATCATCGTTAGTAAAGCATAAGACGCAATATTAAAAGGTACGCCAAGGAAAACATCGGCACTCCGTTGGTAAAGCTGGCAGGAGAGCTTTCGTTTTTGAACGGTTCCATCATCAGACAGGACAGGTGTTGTATAAAACTGGAACAAACAATGACAGGGCATCAACTTCATCTTTGGGAGATCTGCCACGTTCCATGCACTTATGATCAACCTTCTGCTATCAGGATTTGTTTTTAGCTGTTGGATCAGTTCAGACACCTGGTCTACCTCAGTACTATCTGCACCTTCCCAGCTCCGCCATTGCTTGCCATAAACCGGTCCGAGGTCGCCATTTTCATCCGCCCATTCATCCCAGATCCTTACATTATTTTCTTTCAGGTAAGCAATATTTGTTTCTCCTTTTAAAAACCAAAGCAGCTCGTATATGATGCTCTTGAGATGAGTCTTTTTTGTAGTAACAAGGGGAAATCCCTGGCTGAGATCGAACCGCATTTGGTATCCAAAAACACTGCGGGTGCCAG
>JBDSAP010000189.1:0-5435 GCA_039922055.1 Ferruginibacter sp. | reverse complement strand
GGCAAAACCAGCATTGGGAAATTGGGTCAAAACAAAAAAGACTGCAGTGATTACGTATTTCATTGATCGTTGTTTTTAATGTGAACATTGTTCATTAATGAAGCAAAAAAAATTATAATTTATCTATTAGTTTTATAAATTCAGCATAAGCATTCGTAACGATGTGCTCCGGATTTTTAATATTAACGCCGGTGCATCGTTTACTGATCTCCAAGCTACACATACCATGCACCAGGCTCCAGATCATAAAAGAAAGCGGTTCTGATTTATGGCCCGTAAAATGCCCGATAGCCATGCATTGCTTTACTGTAGTGTGTAATACATCAAATGTAGCTTTGCCTTCATTCCATTCTTCTTCGTTAATGGCATCTAAAAAATCCATCGGCGCTTTAAGGGTAAACATCAGGTCATACATATCGGGGTTATCACCGGCAAACTGAATATAAACCTTACCCAGGGCTTTTAAACGTTCCATCGGATCATTCACATTATACAATACTTTAAAATCGCCGCTTAATTGTGAAAAACCCTGCGTATGCAAAGAGTGCAGGATGGCATTTTTATCTTTAAAATATAAATACACCGTTCCTACACTGTAATCAATGCTCTCCGCAATACTTCGGATGGTGGTTTGTTCTACCCCCTTGTCAACAAACAATTTTTTGGCTCCTTTTAAAATAAGGGCTTTCAAATCATCTTTCTCCTTTGCTTTTCTGTCTGCGATAGCCATGTGAATGTTTTATAGTGCAAAGTAAATGAACATTGTTCATTTTTACAAATAAATTTAAATATTTTTTTATTTTTTGTTTAATAAAAAGGGAAATGCCGCTTCGAACTAATCGAATCATCGAAGCGAAGATTAATATTAATGGTGTAGGTTATAGTGAAAATAAAAACAGGACAAGCGGAAATAATTTCAGCCTTGTGCGGTGAAGTCGCTGGCTCTCTGTCTTTGTCTGCATAAACGTTTACCTTCCATTGTAGGGCATCTTAATTAGTATCATGAATATTAAAATAAAATTGCCAGCAGATTTCACGAAAATTGATCTGAATGATCTTGGCGAGTTAATTTGGTGGTCGAATTATTTGGGAATTTCACCCGAGAAACTCTTATCTATTATTAATGAAGTTGGCTCTTCAGTGGAGGATGTGAAGAATTACAATTCAATTAAAAATATTTAATGGGTTAATCTGAGATCAGATTTAAACATTTTTATGGTATATCTCAGGAAGTTGCTTACTCAAATAAAGAGCCTTGCACCGTTTCAATGGACAGGTTTTCAAAATCAAATTGGCCTATTCGTTTGTATTGAAATTCGTCCCCTCTCCTCTTTAGCAGTATCATTCTGTTGCCATAAAAATTTGATTTCGATGAACTTTTAATTTGCTTTGATCTGTTAAGCAAACGCCTGAATTCATCAAAAAAAATTTCAGTTTTGTGATGCTCCTTTTGATTTTTAATATAATTTATGATCATATCTCTTTCCTTAAAATTGTTGATTCCCGGTTTTTGGCGCCAAAAACAATCTGATAAAAATCTGCTTATAGGATCCCATTTAAAGTTGTAGTTAATTGTGTTTATAAACATAGTCATTAGATTTTGGAACGAAAAACAACGACCAATCACCGTAGAAAATAAATTGGTCAACCCCGTTAGGGTTGGTATGTTATGGAAACTATCTCTATATCCGTGGGTTTCACCCACGGCTATTTACATTCAACCCTTTCAGCGTTAGATCCGCATAAAATAACTAAAATAAATATGGCATATAAAAGGCTGATAGCTATCGGGTCTTGTACTTTTTATCTTTATGGAGCGAATTATAAAGTCACTAATTTATCGCTTTAGAAGTTTAAAAGGCACACTCAAAACATTCACCGAATTGGGCTGCACAACAACTTTCAGCCGGGAACCAGTAGCTTTCATCGGGTACGAAACTGGTACAACCGATCCTGGTTTATCCAGCGTATTATACGCTAAAGGATCCGCGGCTGATAGTACTTCCAATGTACCTTCGCCGGAAACAGACGCACCGTCAAGTGTTACCATAAAATCCTTTGCCGCAGTGGATGCATTTATAATTTTAATGTGAAGCATCTTTTTATTTACATCAATAGTAGCACTGGCATAAATACTATCTTTTCCTGCTAACACATTACCGTCCTTGAGTATGGGCACTACATGTGTTCCTTTGTTGTTTGCAAAAAACTTTTGTACATAATAGTTAGGAGTTCCTGCCACCCGGAGGTTGTCGAACCAGATAAGGTCAGGACGCCACTGCCAGGCTTCTACGTGAGCAAACAGAGGTGCGTATGAAGCCATTTGCACCACATCGGCATTTCGCTCCAGGCCTGTCATGAATGCCGCTTCAGCCAAAGCGCTGATCCAGGTATTTTTTGACTCTGCATCTTTATCGTCTTTGCTATGGGCTGCATATTCACCTGCAAATACTTTAGGGCCTTTGCGGTCGTAATTATCGTAGCGGCTTGCATTTTGGAAAAACCATTCAGGGCTTTTATAATAATGCTCGTCCACAAGACCGGGCTTTAATTGTTTGAATTCTTTCCATGCATAATCAAAGCGGGAACCATCCGGCGCAGGTCCTGCGGCGCCTATCAATACGATCTCGGGATGCTTTTGCTGTAATACCTTCCCGAACTCTTTGTAGCGTTCAATGTATTGTTCATCCCACTGCTCATTGCCTATGCCCAGGTAGGTTAGGTTGAAGGGAGCTGCGTGCCCCATATCTGTACGCAGCTTTCCCCACTTCGTTGTAGCGGCGCCGTTAGCGAACTCGATCAGGTCCAGTGCGTCCTGGATATACGGGTCCAGTTGATCCATTGGCGCCACTTCTGCGGTATTGTACTGACAAGCCATGCCACAATTAAGTATAGGCAATGGCGCTGCGCCAATATCTTCTGCTAATTGAAAATATTCATAAAAGCCTAAGCCAAACGACTGAAAATAATCAGGGGCAGAGCGGTGCGGAAACTCGGTATTCCAGCGGTTGATACTAAGCTCACGATTTTCAGGCATGCCCACTGTTTTCTTCCACTGGTATCTTGTTTTCAGTTCCTGACCTTCTACAATGCAACCACCCGGAAAACGTATAAAACCTGGTTTCAGGTCGGCGAGCATTTGTACTAAATCAGCTCTTAAACCATTTGGTCGGTTCTTCCAGGTATCCTGAGGAAACAGGGATATCATGTCTACATCCATCTCTCCTTTGCCTTCAAACAAAATATTCAGATGGGCCTTATTGGCTGTATCCGTTGATACAAAAGATACCGTATGCTTTTTCCATTCATTCGAAAAGTTGGCAAGAGTCGCTTCACCAATTTTTTTGCCCGCAGTGTTCACCAGTTCTATTTTTATGCTCACATTCCCTTCTCCCCTCTTAGCTAAAATAGAAAAGTTGTAGTGTTTACTTTTTTGAATACCCATACCGCGAAAGCCTTCATTTGACAAGCCGTAACTTCCGCTATCTACAGTTATCCGGGCAAAACGGGGGTTTTCGGGTTTTTCATTTCCTCTGTTAATGATAAGGGTTTTGCCTTTACCACTTTTTTTCATTTCTGTCCAGCCCAACATCGGTTTTAGAAATTCAAAAGAGCGGTTTTTCACCAGTTCAGCATATAGACCACCATCAGCGCCGAAGTTGATGTCTTCGAAGAAAACACCCCACATGGTAGGTTGCACTGGTGCTACCCGTTTGTTCACCTGCACTACCAGGTTTTGAGCATTTGCTGAAAATAAAGCGCAGCTTAGCGCCGCCACAGCGAAGGCAACAAGAGATTTTTTCATCATGGATATTTTTTTGAAATTAAGATCGACAGTTTGTTATGCTTTAATTATTTTAAAAAGGTTACCAGTCTCATCCCTGGTCAGTACAAAGCGTAAAACCTATTAGATTGATAAATTTGACTGAGTACAAAAAAGTGCAAAATTAGGAGTCTTTATTTTTCCTGATGCCTTTGTTTGTATTTCATTTCCTGCTCTCCTGACTTGGCACCGGCATTGCCATAGAAAACAGCAAAAAAAAGAATGATAAATATTTTTTTCATTTGTTTCTGTTAATTGAAACGTTATCAAAAAAAACTGTTGTTGAATTGAGCATGCCGGAAGAAACAGATAGCCCTGCATCTAATTTTTTCTTTAACGAAATAATTAGATTTGGTAATTGCTTCCATGTTTTTCCATCATACGATACAGAGCCTGCAAAACTGTTTCCGTTGCGCTGAAGCCGAAGCCACAGATACCCTGTTAATCTTCCCCACGTAACAGTTGGATCTAAGAGAGAAAAAGAAACAGCACTGGTATCAACTCTTGCGCCTTTAACATTTCGCGTTATCATTTTTACTTGCCAATCGGGTAATTCAATTTGCCCTGTTTTAGCCGGATAAATTATCAATGAAACAAAAGGAGAATTATCAGCCAATCCCTCACGCATCATCAAACCCATTTCTGAAAATTGAGAACTCGTCTGCGGCACAAAGCGTGCAATCATTTTTCCATTGCCTGATAATGGTTGATAGGTAAAATGAAAATCATCATTCGTGCTGTCTAATTTTTCCCCTCCAGCTTCAATTTTAAATTCTTTTCCATTAAAAGATGTTGTTCCTTTTACTGATGTATTGCCAATGTTCTCCTGTTTATATGGAGAAGGTAATCCCGCAGCAATTGCAGTTTCATAAGAGCTTGCACTTTCGCCTTTTTTATTTGAAGCCGTTACCGTGTAATAATAAATTGTTCCAGGTTTCACCTGCTTATCAACATAACTTGATTGACTAACACTTCCTGCAATTGTTGTATAAGGCCCTCCATGTATTGTTGCTCTTTTAATTGAGTAACTGTCTGCGGCAATTGATTCAATCCATTTTAACTTTACTTCTTTACCAGATCCAACAGCAACAATAGCACCTGGTGAAAAAGGACCGGTAGTGGAAGGGATTTTTTCTGTTGATTTTGAAAAATAAAGTGTTCCATAACCAGGATGATCTGCACCAGGCTTGCCGGGTCCTTCGGGACGAAGTTTTTCTGCGGCTTGCTGAACATACGGAGCGGTCAAGCCTCTTTCAATTACATAATGATTATACACCTGTTCATATACAGCACGAAGCTTTCCACGGGCTTGCTGCGATATTTTTGTGTGATGATATTTCCCTGTTCTGTCTAACCATTCTGTAAAAGGAACATTATCATTTCCAAGATTAAATTTTGCAACGTACTCAAACCCTTTCAACAAACGGTTGTTATCGTAAGCATACAAATCCAATCCCTGGTTCCATGCAATTGCGCAACACTCCACAAGCATTCCAATCCCCAACTGGGTATGCGCCTGGTCTCTTCCACTCTCCTGCACTTGCCCATCTTCGTTGATGATGTAATGACACAGACTTCCATCGCCATGTCCATTTACGTAATAATGCAATGC
>JBDSAP010000188.1:0-3321 GCA_039922055.1 Ferruginibacter sp. | reverse complement strand
GTGCTATTTTTAAATTAAAGTTGCTATGATTTTCGATTTACTGAACTTGCATAAATTGATTGATACACGATAAGCGAAAAATGATTTTTATGAAACTAACTATAACGTTATGAAAAGCGCAACAACGATCTCCCGGATACTGCTTGGATTTATTTACCTGGTCTTTGGCCTGGATTATTACTTCCATTTTATTCCCTATCAACCAAATCATACTGGAAGGGTGGCGGCCTTCAAGACAGCCCTCATGGATGTTGGATATTTTTACCCGATGATAAAATCGATACAGATCGTGGGCGGCATATCACTATTGGTTAACCGGTACGCACCATTTTTCGCTGTTGTGCTGTTCCCCATCAGTTTAAATGTTTTATTGTATCACACCATCTTAGTTCCCTCTGGCTGGCTAATGGGTGTCTTCCTCATCGTCCCGAACTTGCTCCTCGGGTATGCGTACCGCAAGTATTATAGCGGAATGTTTGTAAAAAAACCAGTGTTGTAGTTTCAATACAAAGAGTGCCGGTAGAATTGTAAAAAACCTGCAACAATACTATTGGTTTTGCCGCTTTTATTTATACGCTATTGCAGCGCTGGTAGGCCCCGCCAAAGGAATTAGGGAGGTTGTTTTAAAACCTACCTTCTTAGCCCAACCGGTAAATTCCGCGAAAGTATAATCAAACCCTTTACCTGTCTCTATTAGCATATTCAAACTCATCATCATTCCAAAAACGTTTTCCTTTCTATTGTCGTCAATTATATTTTCAAGAGCAACAAATGCTCCGCCCTCATTAATCGCTTCAAAGGCCTTTTTCATCAGGAGTAATTTCTTTTCTTCGTCCCAGTCATGTAAAATATTTCCCATCATTATTATATCGCCTGTAGGAAAAGGATCAACAAAAAAATCACCACTTTGTGTTTTTACTTTATCACCTAGTTGAAACTTTTGGATCGTTTCATTTGCAATTGGCTCAATTGATGGCAGGTCAAAAGTTATGCAGTTTATATTGGGCTGGTGTTGCGAAACCACAACAGAAAGCATACCCGATGAACCGCCTATATCAACCAACGATTTATATTTTGAAAAGTCAAATTTTTCTGCAAATGCCATAAAGCCACCTATTTGAATCCCTGTCATTCCGTGTACAAATATTTTTAATCTTTCCGGATCATTATAAATCGCTTCAAAAAAATTTTCGCCGGTGGTTGCTTCATTTTGAGGATCACCCGTCTGCAAACCTTTTTCTAAATTTCCCCAGAAACCATATAATCTTTCATTCATCATTTCAAGAATACCACCAATATAAGATGGCTTCTTTTTATCCAGGAAGGTTTCTGTATCAATACTATTTGAATAGATAGCGGTGTCTAAAATACCTTCCCTATTTAGAAACCCAAACCCGGTTAAAGTGTCTAAAAAATCAAATACATTTCTGTCTGTGCAATGTAATTCCAATTCATTTTTCAATTCTTTCGCCGACATCGATTTCTTTTCCGCAAGCCGTGTAAAGATTTGAAAATTTACAGCCGTTAACAGAATTTTTGATGCCCAAAAACCAGCGCCTATTTGCATGATAGTTGCTGGTGATGGCTGATTGATTTGATTTTCCATTTCTTACTTAAATATTTTGTTTGCGCTTACTCTATACGGTTTTCAGCATTCCCGTTATTTAATTTTTGTCAAGATAATTAACGTTTGCAGATATTTTTGCAATTAACTTAATTGTTTTTCTCTCCTTACATTCAAGCCAAAATCTGTTTCTACAGCCTTGCACCAATCTTCATCACTTTGCGCATTCCAATCTATCCATTGTTCATCTGTCATAGATGCACGCCGTCCTAAAAATGGCACAGCATCGGGTCCCACCGAGTATCTTAATTGCCAGGAGATGCTCTCTGCAATTTCATACTGCCTGGATACACCGTATGGCACCAAAGTAATTTGTTTCCATCACTGCTTTAAAATCAGTTATTGTCAATTCCTCCACCGGGCCGTGACCGCTACTTGTGCTTATACAGGGAGGTAGCAGTTCAGCCTTGGGCTGCGGCATGCATTTGTGTGCCATGTGGTTCGTAGTTGTATAATTTCAAAGTCGATTAACTACACATGTAAAACCAGCCAAAAGAATGTCTTTAGCATTTTGTAATAACGATGTTCAGAATCTTAATTTTTAGAGCGATTCGGCGGGACGGGATATATAAATGATTATAAATCTACAGGCATTGACATAATGATTGGGTCTATCACCGTATGCCTGGCTTTGATTTCAGCGTTGGCAGGGTCATTAATAAGAGCGCCAAGCTTTTCCAGGTCAGTTGTTTCTATTACCAGCACTACTGAATTTGGATCATCCGTATCTTGAAATGTTTTGAAACTTGATACAGCAGGAGCAAATAGATTTACCCTGTCCTGGTGGCCTTTGAGCCATGTATCAATATCACCTACTTTGTGACGAGCTACAATTGTTGGCATTGTCTATATTTTAAAGTGAGAAAACTTTTGAAAAAGAAACCGACCTATAAGATATAATATCAAATTGATAAAGGCAAGCAAAATCAGTTTTCAATTTATTTTTTGTTACAGGCCGGTGAGTACGCCGGCGTTGGAGGAGGCTCCTTTTTTTATGCCACTTTAGTAAACGCCCGGCACAGGAAACCCAGACACCTACCTACGCCTCATTCCTGCGCCTATCGCTAATAAGTCCTACACTCCTGCGCCAGACGGGAGTAGATACTGACTCGTCCTGGTATAGCTATACCTGGTTTTGAATAGATCCTGGAAGCCTATACAATTCAGCCTAACTTTTGCTGAATGATGATTGCTCCCCTGCTAGTTGAAATAATGCAATGCCTTTTTTATGTTAAATTCACCCAACAAATAGAATTCCCGCTGATATTGTAAACTATGCTGTTCCTGGCTGTTTTATTGAATGTTTTTATAAACCCGGGTGGTAGCAATAGGCTGTTTTCCAAAATAACTGATCCTTGTGAACAAATTAAAAGCCATGTAATTGCTGCAACACTGTTTACAAAGGATAGTATTTACAGGATGGCTTTGGCACAAATAAAAAATGCTTTCGTGGTAGATCAATATGAACATTGCATCAGCTTTGGAAAGGATGCTGCCAATAATATTATTGCGTCTCCTGTATCAAACGGCAGTGCAACCAGTGGCAAAGTGCCGGCCATCGCAAATGCTTTTGCCGACCTGCACAATCACCCAAACATTACACCTCCTGATGCAGGAGATTTTTATGGGCTGGCAGATATTAATAAAAACAACCGGGATCATAAAACAAGGTTTGTTGTAACAGTAAGCGGTATGGT
>JBDSAP010000187.1:0-4982 GCA_039922055.1 Ferruginibacter sp. | reverse complement strand
GATTTTCAGCAAAGTATGATTTTTTAGACTTGAAAAAAATCAAATCGTCTTAGGCATAAAATCCTTCCAAACTCAACACTGACAATACTTTCAAAGAACTAGTACTTTCAACAACGCAACGCTAATGGCATAATATGACTAATTATAATTGCACGAATTAGATGCACGAATTAAGAAAAAAGCACTGTATTAATTCGTGTAATTTGCTTTTTATAATTCGTGTAATAAAATAAATCATACACCATTTCATTGTTAACATAACACTACGATTCGAAAATGAAACTATTTGGCAACAAACGAATTAGGCATGGCAAAAGGAGTTGTAAAAAAATGCTGAATGGTTTCATTAAACACTTTTGCATTTTGGCGCAAAGCATAATGTGTTGAACCCGGGAGTACGCACAAATTTGATTTCGGGATTTCCCTGAAAATTTCGATGATATGTGATAGTTGAATCAGGTCCCGGTCGCCGGTCATTATAATCACGGGGGCTTTGATACTTGCAAGCTCAGCAGTCGTAATATGCGGATGATATTGCATTAACCTTAATAGTTTAAGCCTGGTCATTATTTCTTTGTGCCCGGCTTTTAGAGAATCTTCAAAGGCCGACAATTCTTTGATGCCTTGCGCTTCCACATCCGGGTAAAGCACCACAGAATCAGGGCGGATATTGGGAGACATTGCCGCCAGCATCTTCACTTTCACCGGGTATTTGTAAGCCATTATCAACCCAACAATAGCACCATCACTCTGGCCGATCATATAGGCCGAATCTATTTTCAGATTATCCAGCAAAGCGTTGATATCACCCGTTATCTGATCGTAGGTAAGACTGTCACCATTATCATTTGTTTTGCCCTGCGCCCGGCTATCAACAGCAATTACTTTATAGGTTTTTGAAAAAAAAGCGATCTGCCCCCGCATGGAACTGATTGACCCGCCATTACCATGAACCAGCACAAGCGGCGCCCCATCTCCATATATTTCATAATACATTTTTATGCCGTTTACATCAGCGTATTTACCGGCAGCGGCGTTATTACCGTACAGTACGGATGTTTGTTTTTCTTCAGCTTTTTGCTTGCAAGCAGCAGTTGCCAATGCAAGGGTAAAAAGGCAGTAAATGATTAGCCGGGGTTGTAGTGATTGGCGCTGTTGTTTGTAAAGTTTTAAGAACATAATTCTACTTCTTTGTTTATTATTAAAATGATCGACAAATTTAGGTTAGGAACGGCTCGTTTAGATCATTATAAATATAAGGCGTTTATTGGTATTCGGGAGCAATCTCATAAGCTGGCTTTATCCAGCTACTTCTTTATGCTCTATGGTAAGAGATGAGTAGTTGGTATATGGTAAAGGGCTGCGTCGTGCGGGACTAAGCTTTTATACGACAGGATGCTTTATAAAACTGCCAAGTTTTTTAGTTATAAAAAGCTGCTATTTTATCATAGTGGTGTTTTTCTTTTAAAAACGGGAGGAAAACAACAGGGTCTTATAAGATGAATGCTGTAGTATTGGATTCCTAAACAGCCTAATGACCAGCCCGCAAATTGTAATCGCTTTTATTTTGATATGTATGTGGAGTTCACCCACTTGGGCTCAACATGCAGACAGTACGCTCGATAATCTGCAGCAAATTCCCACAAAATATGTTAAGGATATTGATAAAAAAATAACTCAATACAGTAGCCGCATCACAAAGAAAACAGAAAAGACTCTCACCAAATTAAGTCGTTGGGAAAATAAAATACAAGGCTTGCTTCAAAGGGTAAGTCCCGAGGCTGCAAATCGTTTATTTGGTAATAATCAACTTACGTTTACATCCCTATTGCAACAAATTAAAAGCGGCGAAGCCCATACTCTGCAATACCAGGCAACCTACAATAAATACAGGGATGATGTAACTACTAGCTTTGAATACCTGGCACAGCAAAAACAACAACTTGATAGTGGGTTAATTAAAAAGATACAAACTGTTGGTGGAAAAATGGAGGAGTTGGCAATCGAAGAGGATAAGAGCGAAGCATTGCAGCAATTTATTAAGGAACGAAAAAAACAACTTATAGAGCAGGGATTTCAATACATCGGCAAGAATAAGTATCTCATCAAAATAAATAAAGAAGCATACTATTATTCGGAAACATTAAAAAATTACAAGGAATTATTCTCGGATAGCAAAAAGGCGGAGGCTATAGCAAGAACCATCTTAAATAAAATACCAGCATTTCAAAAATTTTTGCAAAACAATAGCCAGATGGCAGCTTTATTCGGACCAGGGGTAGATGCTGGAATGGGCGGTAATACTGCTGGTCTGCAAACCAGGGCAAGTATACAGACCCTGATTCAGGACAGGCTTACATCCGGTGGGTCTGGTGCGATACAGCAAAACATACAAGAAGCACAAGGTCAGCTAAACAAGTTAAAAGATAAATTGCTTGCAGGCGTTCCAGGTAGTAATGACAGCAATACTGACATGCCAGATTTTAAACCGAATGAACAAAAAGCGAAAACGTTTAAACAAAGGCTGGAGTACGGCTTCAATATACAATTTGCGAAAAGTAATACCCTGTTACCAACTACTACCGATATTTCATTGGCAATTGGCTATAAGCTTAATAGTAAGTCTGTATTTGGAGTGGGGACTTCCTATAAATTAGGTATGGGCAACTTTCGTCACATTAGTTTTACCCACCAGGGAATAGGTCTCCGCAGCTATATGGATTGGAAATTAAAAAAACAATTTTTCATAAGCGGTGGATATGAAGTAAACCATAATGCCCAGTTTAAGAATATTGTCTCACTAAAAAATTATAATGCCTGGCAACGGTCCGCTCTGTTGGGAATTACAAAAAAAATCAACGTAAAAACAAAATGGTTTAATTCATCTAATGTGCAGTTGTTGTATGATTTCTTAAGTTATGAGCACATACCGGCAAGTCAACCTTTTTTATTTAGGGTGGGATATACAATTAAGTAATTACAGAATTCAAAAAAAGTTTAAAGGAACAGACACCATTCAGAAGACATAATAATAAAACACAGAACAGAAAAGCGGCGTCACAGAAAAGTGTAATTAAAAAGAATGCGTCTAATGCACACCGTTGGTGTTCAACTTTGGATAAGGATTTAGAGACAGGAGATAAAATTTTACATAACCTAATAATACTTTAACTATCATGATTTTTCGGCAATTTAATTGTATCCAGTTCCTGCGCTCGAGCTTTATTTTTACAAGTTGGCTATTTTTAACCGGACTTTCATTACAGGCGCAAAATGTTGCTGATTTTGCAAAAACAACGGATATATTCCCAGCACCACCTAATGCTTCTGCTATCATAAAAAATAATCTTACTTCAATCAACAAAAATACGGGTGCGCCAAACATCAATATAGACTTGATGGGTATCAAGGGGAGTCAACTCGCTGTAGGGATGTCATTGTCATATAGCTCCACGGGTATTAAGGTAGACGAGATTGCGTCAAGAGTGGGCATGGGATGGTCGTTAAATGCGGGAGGAGTGGTTACCAGAACGGTTCGGGGTACACCAGATGAATCCGCACCACGCCTTACCCCACCCGGCACATTCGCAGAAAACTGTGAGACTTTTAATTATTTAAAGAAAGTGAGTGATGCCAATGATGGGTTAGTATTTGCCGATGCCGAGCCTGATATCTTTCATTTTAGTATGAATGGCCTAAGTGGTTCATTTGTTTTTAACGCAAGCATGCAGCCGGTATTAATTAAATCTGAGAAATTTAAGGTGCAGTACGACTTTCTAAGTACCGCAATATGGAATTTTAAGATCACCACTTCCGATGGTCTGATCTATTATTTTGGAGGAGCAGGAGCGACTGAGAAATCCAAGAGAGAAAGCAGTTGTGGAAGAACCTACGACGCATATCTTTCATCAAGTTGGTACTTAAAGAAAATTGAGCATCCAAATGGTGAAGTAATGGTGTTTGATTATACACCAATCAACTACTCTTATGAAACTGGTTTTTCTGAAACTATGGAATGGATATTCCCCATTCCGATTATTGACGCAATACCGGCGGGTTCCGTAAACATTGCCTGTCCTGATTGCCCACTGGCAGCAAGCCCCAGAAGATGTGTGAACAGGATAAATACTCAGGGAGTACTGCTTAGCCGTATTACAAGCAACGCAGGTAATCTGGTAGACATCGTTTATATGACCAGAACTGATTGTGATGATAAGCTTGTTTCGGAACTTCAGTATACCACGTCAGAAGGCCCATTGGGGAAATATACTTTTTCCTATGACATACAAACAGCAAATATGACATTAGCCAATGAAGTGGCTTCCGGTTATGATAAAACCCCGTACTTAAGCAGTGTATCTAAATTTTCTTCCGCAATGGTGCTTTCTGGGCAACATAAGCTTTACTACAATGATCCTTCAGCCAGACCACCCCGTCTTTCTTGTTCCCAGGATCATTGGGGATATTTCAACGGTATAAGAAACGCTACCACTTTTATTCCCTTACCTACGGACGCACTTCTCATACAACAGTTTCCTTTTGCGGTCGCCAACCGCGAAGCTTATGAAGGTTTTGCAGCCAAAGGTATGTTGGCGAAGATTGTTTATCCGGGAGGAGCTATGGATAGCATCATCTATGAATCAAACTCTATAACCACTGCCGCAGAATCTCCTGTACATGTACTTAATACGCAGGTAACAGGTACAAGCGTGATGACTACTGCCAGTACATCTACTACTTTTTCAATCACCTATAAACAAAATATAGAACTGCAAAAAATATGTACAGCAGGCAATGGGACGGTAGATCCTTTGCACAATACCGGATATGTAACGCTGTCATCTTCCGCAGGGGTGATAGTTAGCGAGCAATTAATTGCTGGATCTTCTGTCTCCACGGTTTACGACCTCCAACCTGGACTTTATACCCTAACGATAAATGCTAATGGGGCTGTAATCACCACACGGGCATCAATAAAATAT
>JBDSAP010000186.1:0-7059 GCA_039922055.1 Ferruginibacter sp. | reverse complement strand
TTTGACATATTTAAAAAAATGTAGCTCACGGTTACGATAGTTTAATTATGGAACGAAAAAGATGCCATGAAAAAATACAGTACAAGTGAGTGACACAACGATGCCGCCATAAAAAACATCTGCTGGCAAACAAAAAAACACAAAGGTTTGACTTGTCAAAGTAGAATTAATCAAAGTGATTAAAATATGTTGTGAAGTATTTACTATTTCACAGCATATTTTTAAAAAAAATAAATTAGTTGATGAAAAAAATAATAGTTGTTATTTTCTTATTTGCAAGTGCAATGCCCGCCTTTGCACATCAAGGCATGGAAAATATGACCAAGCCAAAACAGGATGCACAGCCAGTAACATACACTTGCCCAATGCACCCCGAAATCCACGCCACAAAGCCAGGCAATTGCCCCAAGTGTGGAATGAAGTTGATAAAAGAAAAACCGAAAGCAGCAACCAAGCAGACCGAAGTAAAAAAGCAAAATGCAGCAGAGATAAAAAAAGATACCGAAAAATCAAAGGCAATGGAAATGGAAAAGCAAGCAACATATACTTGCTCAATGCACCCAGAAATCCACTCTGCAAAACAAGGCAACTGCCCAAAGTGCGGAATGAAATTGATAAAAGAAAAGTCAAAAAGTGTAAAGCAACCCACAGACAAAAAAAGTGATGAAATGCAAATGCCCATGCAAGACACATCAAAAAGGATGGACAACATGGGCAATATGGATATGGCGCCCTCTCCTTCGGAGAGGGAGGGGGGTGAGGCTTCAAAAACAATCGTAAACAACACACCACCAAAAACAGTACGTTACGATTTATACATTACTGATACAATGGTAAATTTTTCGGGCAAGTCAAAACGAGCCATTGCAGTAAATGGACAAATCCCCATGCCCACACTCACTTTTACCGAAGGCGACACCGCAGAAATTTATGTACACAACGAATTAAACGAAGAAACATCTTTGCATTGGCATGGCTTGTTTTTGCCCAATCAATACGATGGTGTGCCTAACCTTACGCAAATGCCCATCAAGGCACACACAACACATTTGTATAAATTTCCCATCATTCAGCACGGCACACATTGGTATCATAGCCACACAGGTTTGCAAGAGCAAATAGGTATGTACGGAATGTTTATAATGAATAAAAGAAATGAATTAGATATACCAACATTGCCAGTTGTTTTAAGCGAATGGGCGGACATGAAGCCCGAAGAAATTCACCGCAGTTTGCACAATGCTACAGATTGGTTTGCTATTAAAAAAGGAACAACACAAAGCTATGCCGAAGCCATAAAAAGCGGACACCTTAAAACCAAACTTACCAACGAGTGGAAGCGGATGAATGCAATGGATGTTAGCGATGTGTTTTACGATAAGTTTTTAATCAATGGCAAAAACCAAAACGAACAACCACAATTTAAGGCAGGCGATAAAGTAAGGTTGCGTATTGCAAACGGCGGAGCATCCTCTTATTTTTGGCTCACTTATTCAGGTGGAAAAATTACTGTTGTTGCCACAGATGGCAACGATGTAGAACCTGTAGAAGTAGACAGATTAATTATTGCCGTTTCCGAAACGTACGATGTTATTGTAACCATTCCCGAAAATATGAGTTACGAATTTTTAGTTACACCCGAAGACCGTACAAAATCGGCTTCGCTATGGTTGGGCGGCGGTATGAAAATGCCAGCCCAAAAATTACCTAAGCTAAAATATTTTGCCGGTATGAAGATGATGAACCAAATGATGGACATGAGCGGAAACTTAATGTCAATGGGTATGGAAATGAGCAATCAAACAATGGATATGAATACAGTAATGTATCCCGAAGTTACAGGCGAAGAAAACCCCAAAACTGAAAAGAAAAATGATACAATGCACACAATGCAAATGCCAAACAATAATAGTAAGCAAGGCATGAATATGGAGGCAGAAAGTTCAGACATTGTAACATTAAATTACGGCATGTTGAAAGCTGTTACAACAACAACTTTACCCAACGCGCCAATAAAAGAATTGAAGTTTGATTTAACAGGAAATATGAACCGCTACGTTTGGACATTGGATAACAAAGCGGTTTCTGAAAGCGATAAAATCTTAATAAAGAAAGGAGAAAACGTAAGAATTGTTTTGTACAATAATTCTATGATGCGACACCCCATGCACTTGCATGGACACGACTTTAGATTGCTAAACGGGCAAGGCGAATATTCACCCATGAAAAACATTATAGACTTAATGCCAATGGAAAGGGACACCATAGAATTTGCAGCAACAGAAAGCGGCGATTGGTTTTTTCATTGCCATATTTTATACCACATGATGAGCGGCATGGGCAGGGTTTTTAGTTACGAAAATTCACCAGCAAACCCCGAAATACCCAATCCTAAATTAGCACAACGAAAATTATTTGCCGATGATAGAATATTTCATTTCATGGCAAAGGTTGGCATAGAAAGTAACGGCAGCGATGGTATGGCAATGTTTGCAAACACCCGATGGAAAGCCAGTGCCATGTGGCATTTAGGTTATCACGACATGCACGGCTACGAAAGTGAAACAATGTTTGGAAGATATTTAGGCAAGATGCAGTGGCTTTATCCTTATGTAGGTTACGACCGTCATTATAAAATTGATGGAGGACCAAAGAATATTTTCGGCAGCGATGAAAAAAATTGGTTTGGGCAAACCAGTAATAAAAACAACCGTTCAACAGTTGTGGCAGGTATTGCTTATACCCTACCAATGTTGTTTGTTGCAGATGCAAGAGTTGACGGCGATGGAAGATTTCGTTTTCAATTAGGCAGAGATGATATACCAGTTACAAAAAGATTAAGAGCAAGCATGATGATAAACACCGACAAAGAATATATGTTAGGGTTAAGGTATATTGTAAACAAATACTTTTCAATATCTACACATGAAGATAGCGATATGGGATTAGGTGCAGGGATAACATTGAGTTATTAAAGACATCAAAAAAAATAGCAGTCGGGCAGGTTGACACAACAAATGTTTTTTGTCCATCAGACGCAGGACTCTGTACTGTGTCTCATTGTTACTAAACCAAGCTATACTTTACTGTTGTAAAATGGCAATAGCATATTTTTTTGGAGATAGCGTTTCCAGAAGGTTTTTAAGAAATTAATGCAGCAATAACAAGGGAACACAGGACGGAGTCCTGCGCCTGATTGGGACATTGTAACATCAGCTAAGTACAAATCCCAGTTTCGGTTTCGGCTGACGAAGACCTATCAGCTTTTGTACCTAACTTCATCAACATATTTTCAATCAGCAGCGGTTATGGGCAGACGGAATTCTAACTCCCAACCTGCATAAAGCCCTGCTCGTTATACGATAACCCATGCGATACTTTTTAATTATAGTAATTTTTTTTTGTTTTCAAAACTGCGGCCAACAGTCTTCGGTCAAGGATTATAAACTCTCTGACGACTACTCTTCGGTAAGAGCCCGAATGATTGCCATTAACCTGTCAGACCAGATGTTATCGCAAAAACAGTCGGCAACATTTAGTCTTTTAAAAAGTTTCATCGAGACTTATCCCCTAAGCGAGAATACCTTAGCCTTACTCGCTTCAGCAAAGAATTTATCGTCTCAACAGTACGATTCTCTTTATAACTATCTTAATCCGGCACTTAAGGAAAATCCATTTTGGAGAAGCGTTGATCTCACGAAATCGCAAATTCGTATTGCAGAAACAGGAAAATTATTTCCTCAAATCAGTCTCTACGACACGTTAAACGCATCTATTAATACAGGTTCGCTTAAAGGGAAAACTCTATTCGTTGACTTTTGGAGTTCTTGGTGTGTAAGTTGCCGAGAACAATTTCCACACTTAAAACAGATATATGCAAAATATAACTCGAAAGGATTCGATATTATTGGTGTGTCTATGGATGAGAAAAGAGATGAATGGATTCAGGCCCTAAAGCAAGATAGCCTATCATGGCCACAATATTGTGAGTTTGTGCGCTTTCAGGAAAACTCCCTTGCGAAAAGATTTTATATAATGGGTATACCAACAAATTTTTTGATTGACAAGAATGGTATATTGATTGGACAAGATCTATCACCCAAAGAATTAGAAACTATAATTGCAAGATTGTAATTGGGCTTCGTATAACAGTGTCCATCAGGCGCAGGACTCCGTCCTGTGTTCCATTGTTAGTAAACCATGTTATACTTTACTGCTGGAAGTGGCAATAGTATATTTTTTTACAATTTTCAATCTTTACATTTATACAAACATTCGTTATGAGTACAAGATATCCATCAGGCGCAGGACTCCGTCCTGTGTCTCATTTTCACTAAACCAAGTTATACTTTACTGTTGTAAATGGCAATAGTATATTTTTTTGGAGATAGCGTTTCCAGAAGATTTTTAAGATATTAATGCAGTAATAACAAGGGAACACAGAAGGAGTCCTGCGCCAGACTGATATTATACGGTAGGACCCGCCGCAGCTAAGAAGCAATAACGATTAAGCTAAACTATTATTTTTTCTCCTTAAACTCCAACAGTACCTGTCTTAACTTGTCCAGCTCGCTTGTAATAAGCAATAATAACCCCGGTTGATGTAATGGTACTTTCTGTTAATGTAAATGCTGCTGGTATCGGGCCATCGCCAAACAACTTTTTTCCTTTGCCCAGCGTCAACGGATGAATTTTAAGCCGGAGTTCGTCCACCAGGTCATTCTTAAGAAGCAATTGAACGAGTTCACTACTACCCCAAACCTGTATGTCGGAACCTTTTGAATTTTTAAGTTTTTCAATATCTGCCAGGCTGTTTAAGAAAACCGATTTTTTCCAATCCGACTTTTCCCTTGTTCTGGACATGACGTATTTTGTACCATCATTGATGCCCGGCCAAAAGTCAGCATGTTCGGGCCAATAGTTTTCCCAGATCTCAAATGTTTTTCTGCCCAAAAGATACGCTGCTGGTTGCAACTCTTTTTCCACGACCTTACCGTAAACTTCGTCATTATAAGGCGCAACCCAACCGCCATATTCAAAACCGCCCGAAGTATCTTCCTCAGGCCCACCGCCTGCCTGCAATACTCCATCTAATGTGATCATCGATAGCACGATTATTTTTCTCATGTTATTTATTTTTTATAATTAATTCTACTTTGACATATTTAAAAAAATGTAGCTCGCAGTTATGATAGTTTAATTACGGAACGAAAAAGATACCATGAAAAAATACAGTACAAGTGAGTGACACAACGAAGCCGCCATAAAAAACTTCTGCTGGTCAACAAAAAAACACAAAGGTTTGACTTGTCAAAGTAGAATTTAGATAAAAGTTATTATGCTATGTTTTACTATTTGATGTGCAGATCCAATAAGCTACTTTAAAAAATTGTCCAGGTAGTTCAAGATCGTTGTTGTCTGCATCATCAGGCTCACATGGCTTTGTGAAGGAACAATTGCCAATTGCGATTTTGGCATTGGTTGCAGGTCAGCAGAAACAACGCCTCCCAACAGCTTATATGTTTTCATCAACTCAATTTTATCCAGTCCATCATTGTCGCCGGATATGATTAATACAGGCGCAGCTATTTTCGCAATATTGGAATCACCAACGTTGAATGGTACCCCGGCGAAAGCGATCATCTGCTCTATGAACTTTCTCCATTTTGTTTTATCAGGCGCCACCGCATCGTACATGGTTTTTATCGGTGTGTTATCAAAGAAATCAGGCTTAAAATCTTTAAACCCACCGTTTACTATTGGTAGCCAGCCACCAGTTTTGTAAGTAGAAGAAATGATCACTAATTTCCTTAACCGTTTAGGGCTTTGTACGGCAAACTGGTAAGCCACAGAGCCGCCCATACTAAATCCTGCTACATCAGCACTATCAATTTTCAGGTAATCCATTACACCTTCAACATCACTTGCTAAAGTAGTAATGGATAATTTTCTCTCTGAGAATTCTGTATGTCCATGTCCCTGCATTTCAATGGCAATTACTTTCCTGGTTTTTGACAGATCAGGAATCAATTGGCCCCAGTTCATATCAATTGTCCAAAAAGCACCATGCAGTAAAACTATCGGCCTGCCCTCGCCATATACTTCGTAATAAACTTTGATGCCATTAACGGGTGCGTAACCACTATTGGTAGGTTTGATTTGTTGCCCGTTTGATCTCGATGCAAACATAATTGCAATTAGCAGCATTGATTTAAGCGGATTGCGTGTTTTGAGGAAATTTTTCATAACGCTGTTTTTAACTTTAGTTCGAATTGTATTGACAATACAAAGATGAAATTCATTTCATGATTTTATAAGGCGTAAAGACGACAAGTTAGGGGATGAATTACGCCAAAAACTGATGCCCACATTCAATTTTATTAATTATTTCCATTGTTGTAAGCAAACTTATTCCAACACTTTACATTGATAATTTTCTCTCTTAAGTAATTGAATAATTTTCCCGACTGAAATATCTTTTCCTTGCACTCTTAATATTTTGTCCCAATCATTCAAGTCAAAATTTATTTTGTGTTTGGGAAAATGTCTTGAAAGTTTTTGTAGCAAAATTTTTTGACTCCGGGATATTCTCCACATTTGTTTTGAATATTTCTACCATACTGAAGCGATGTTTACAAAAATTGTTTTAAGCAAAGTAAAATGCATGGGATAAAAATATACCGTTATTTGAGACTTGAATAAACGAGCGTTTCAAATTTCGCTTCCACATCGCCATGGCTATTGGGATTCTGTTGAGTCATAAAAAGGCAGACGAGATGTGCCTTGGGATCGGCCCAGTAAGCAGTACCATAATATCCTGCCCATGCGAAGGAACCTGCATTGCGTGGGCTTTTGGCGGCTGACTTTTCTGAAGTAATACCAAAGCCTAAACCCATATTATCTTCTCCAAACATCCCTTCTTTTAACTGGCCGCTCGTCATCATTTCCACTGTTCTTTTTGAAAGAATACGATGGCCATTGTAAATGCCCCCGTTCAGCATCATCTGCATGAAAACAGCATAATCAAAAGCTGTGGAAGAAAGGCCGGCGCCACCCGAG
>JBDSAP010000185.1:0-5973 GCA_039922055.1 Ferruginibacter sp. | reverse complement strand
AAGTCAAGAACAAACGATGGGCTCCGCCCGTTTGTTCCGGCCCGCGCCACGTGAACACTCTGCTTTTTTCCGGGTTATTAAAATGGTTTACAGGATGATTGAACAGCATTCTTTTTCCAAGTTGCTTCTCAATCTATTTATTTGGGAGAGGTTGGATTACTTGTTGGCCTTTGATAGAGGTCTTACCGGGATTGGAGTTTCTACTTTTTTTATTGTTACAGTTGCTTGCATTTTAATCCTGACCATCCTGCAAATCTTTTAAATCCTGTTCTGTTTTGCATTTTAATCCTGATCATCCTGCCAATCTTTTAAATCCTGTTCTGTCTTGCATTTTAATCCTGACCATCCTGCTAATCTTTTAAATCCTGTTCTGTATTGCATTTTAATCCTGATCATCCTGCTAATCTTTTAAATCCTGTTCTGTCTTGCATTTTAATCCTGACCATCCTGCTAATCTTTTAAATCCTGTTCTGTTTTGCATTTTTATCATCACTAAACCCACCAACAAATATTTATTTTAAAAGAAATAATGATAGGAATATATTTACATCCAATGTTATAAAACTTCCAACTAACCTGCTAAAACGTTTGCCGAATGAATACACTACAGACCGCTGATATTATTGTATTTTTTATTTATTTCATTTTCGTGGCTTCATACGGTTTGTATATTTACCGGCGAAAAAAATCAAAGGTCACCAGTTCCAAAGACTTTTTTCTTGCTGAAGGTTCTCTTACCTGGTGGGCCATTGGAGCATCTTTGATTGCATCCAATATTTCCGCAGAGCATTTTATTGGTATGTCGGGTTCCGGCTTTGCATTGGGACTTGCTATTTCAACCTATGAGTGGATGGCGGCTGCAACACTTATCATTGTGGCAATATTTATCATTCCTGTTTATCTCCGAAACAGGATATTTACCATGCCGCAGTTTCTTGCAAAAAGATACAATGATAAAGTAAGTACCATCATGGCGGTGTTTTGGTTGCTGGTGTACATATTTGTTAATCTTACTTCCATTATTTATCTCGGTGCTTTAGCTATTTCTTCTATATCCGGTATCAACTTTGAATGGAGTATTGTTGGCCTTGCTGTTTTTTCAATCATCGTCACGCTGGGTGGTATGAAGGTGATCGGCTATACAGATGTAGTGCAGGTTTTTGTATTGATCATTGGCGGGCTGGTTACTACTTACCTCGCTCTTACTTTGCTTGCAGAAAACTTTGGCTATGGAAGAAATATCCTGGATGGTCTTTCTGTTTTGCGCAAGGAAGCACCTTCTCATTTTCACATGATCTTTTCGCCAGATCATAAATATTATAAAGAGCTGCCGGGCATGTCTGTACTGATTGGTGGAATGCTGGTGAATAACCTGGCCTACTGGGGCTGCAACCAATACATTGTGCAACGCACACTGGGTGCCGATCTTCCTACAGCCCGAAAGGGGATTTTGTTTGCAGCATTTTTAAAATTGCTGATACCCGTGATTGCCGTGTTGCCTGGTATAGCGATGTATGTGCTGCATCAGAAAGGATTGTTTCATAAAGAAATGGCAGATGCGGCAGGAACACTTAAGCCTGATCATGCTTATCCTACATTGATGAATCTATTGCCGGCTGGTTTGAAAGGGATCGCATTCGCAGCTTTAACCGCCGCGATCGTTGCTTCTCTTGCGGGTAAGGCAAATAGTATCTCCACTATATTTTCGCTGGATATTTATAAAAAGTATTTTAATAAAGATGCCACGGAACAAAAATTAGTAAGGATGGGAAGGTGGGCTGTTATTATATCGATGGTGATTGCAGCGATTGTAACGCCGGCGTTAAAATCACTTGACCAGGCCTACCAGTTCATACAGGAATATGTTGGGTTTATTTCGCCGGGTGTATTGGCAATTTTCCTGCTGGGGCTTTTTTGGAAACGTACCACAACTTCGGCAGCGATGGCAGGAGCGTTGCTTACAATTCCCATTTCAACGGTGTTGAAATTTTTACCTGTTTGGACAAACGGCGCCTTTCCTGATTACCCTTTCCTCGACCGGATGACCATTACATTTGTGACGCTCACTGTTTTAATGATTGTGATGAGTTTAGCCAAGCCAAAAGCGCCCGATGCGGAACATGAAATCGTGGTAGATAAAACCATGTTTAAAGTCACACCTTCTTTTACAATTTTGTCAATAATTATTCTCGGAATTCTCGCTGCGCTGTACACGATTTTTTGGTAGCAGTTATTCTGTAGCATGCTGAAATAAAATTTTCCTCAAAATTATCGGCCATATATTCATTGGCTTTATTTCGTTAATAATGAAAAATGATCCACAATGATCCGCACCTGAACGGAGCGTCGCCACTGACGCTCAATTGAAAGATAATGCTGGTAAAAAAATCACCTTTTTGTTTTTGCATCTCACAAGTCTTTTCACTATTAGATGTATGTTACGAAAAACTAACTCTGAAGGACTTGCCGTGACATCAGAAAAGATGTGCCGCTTCAGTGGAATTAACGGCGAGTCCTGCCACCGGCAGTCTTTGTATTTGAATACTTCATTGGCAGAGACTCGCCTGAGAATAAAATGGTCAATCGTCAATGAGAATTAATCTGTTAAACCATGACAGTCCATGACAGATAAATTAATTGTTCATTTTACTTTTAATCTTTCAATTGCTTCTGTATAAAAAAAATATCTAATGGGCGTTATCTTAGGAGTCATTTTTCATTTTATCGGGGGCTTCGCTTCAGGTAGTTTTTACATGCCTTACAAAAAAGTCAAAGGCTGGCATTGGGAAAGTTTTTGGATAATTGGCGGTCTCTTTTCCTGGTTGATCGTACCACCCATTGCAGCCTATCTCACCATTCCGGGTTTTGGTTCCATCATCTCAAATTCAAGTGGTACTGTTCTTGGCTCCACTTTCCTGATGGGATTGCTCTGGGGAATTGGCGGTCTTACTTATGGTTTGGGCGTACGGTACCTCGGTGTTTCATTGGGCAGTTCTATTATATTAGGCCTCTGTTCTGTGTTTGGCGCTTTGATCCCTTCCATCTATTATTATTTTAATCCCACTCCCGGTAAAGACACTATTGCAGACCTCACAAGTAAACCCTGGGGCCAGTGGGTACTTATTGGATTAGCGGTTTGCATCATAGGTATTATTATTTGTGGCAAAGCGGGCAGCATGAAAGATAAAGACCTTGGAAACGCAACTGTAGATGGTTCGGGGAGCGAATTCAAAATAGGATTGGGCTTGCTTGTATCTATTATATCAGGTGTGCTAAGCGCCTGTTTTAGTTTTGGTATTGAAGCAGGAACCAGCATGGGCATAGTTGCCAACGATGTTTGGAAAGCTGCCAACCCAGGCCAGGGCGAGTTCCTGTTTAGGAACAACGTGATTTTTGTAGTGATACTTTGGGGTGGGCTCACCACTAATCTTATCTGGTGTTTGATACTGAATGCAAAAAATAAAAGCTTTGGTGATTATGCCAACAAGAAAACACCGCTTGCAAAAAATTACCTCCTGTGCGCTTTAGGCGGCACTATGTGGTTCCTGCAATTTTTCTTTTATGGTATGGGCGAAAGTAAAATGGGTAATGGTGCCAGCTCCTGGATATTGCACATGTCATTTATCATTTTGGTGGCCAATGTGTGGGGACTTGTGTTACACGAGTGGAAGAATGTAAGCAAGAAAACTACAGCGACGATCATTACCGGCATAGTAACGATCATATTATCAATCCTGATTGTAGGGTACGGTAATTCTATTAAATAATCAATGAGCAAAAATTAAAATCTTATGTCAGTGGAAACTACGCAATTTAAACATGTAAGCTACCTATGGAACGAGAACGATGCAGCGGCATTAGCCGGTGATGAGGTGGCCTTATTGATCTATCGTTCTAATTTGCTTGGAGCAGATCTTCGGCTCACCAATTACGGTGGCGGAAATACATCTTGTAAAGTAATGGCGAAAGATCCGTTGACGGGTGAAGAAACGGAAGTGATGTGGGTGAAGGGATCGGGCGGTGATATAGGTACCTTGAAAAAAAGCGGGCTTGCAGCACTGTATGTTGATCGTCTGCGCAGCCTGCAAAAAGTTTACCGTGGACTTGAGTTTGAAGATGAAATGGTGGAACTTTTTAACCATTCTATTTTTGATCTTGCTTCCAAAGCGCCTTCCATCGACACGCCTTTGCACGGCTTTCTCCCATTCAAACATATTGATCATTTACATCCCGATGCAGCGATTGCAATTGCTGCTGCAAAAGATGGAAAGAAGATCACAGAAGAATTATTTAATGGTACCATTGGTTGGGTCGAATGGCAAAGGCCGGGCTTTGAACTTGGGTTGCAGCTAAAGGAATGTCTTGATAAAAATCCGGGCATCCGCGGTATTATGCTTGGCTCACATGGCCTTTTTACCTGGGGTGATACGGCCTACGAAAGTTATATCAATACACTCGAAGTAGTAGAACGTTGTGCAGCTTACCTTGAAGATAATTATGGAAAGAAAGGACCTGTTTTCGGCGGCACTAAATTGAATTCCCTGCCCAGGGACGAAAGACTGAAACGTGCTGCTGCACTGGCTCCGGTCTTAAGAGGCTTTTGTTCGTCACAAACAAAAATGATCGGTCATTTTACGGATGATGAAAGAGTATTGGAATTCATTAATTCAAATGATCTTAGCAGGTTGGCGCCAATGGGTACAAGTTGCCCGGATCATTTTTTACGTACTAAAATAAGTCCTTTGATTTTGCCGCTTGAAGCTACGGATGATCTTACTAATGTAAAAGTCTTGCAGGAAAAATTAACGCCAGGCTTTGATGGCTATCGTCAACTATATGCGGACTACTATCAAAGCTGCAAGCATCCAAATAGTCCGGCTATTAGAGATGCTAACCCGGTGGTACTTCTGTATCCTGGAGTTGGCATGTTCACCTTTGCAAAGGATAAGCAAACTGCAAGGGTGGCTTCAGAATTTTATATCAATGCCATCAATGTAATGAAAGGCGCTGAAGCAATTTCCGAATATACTTCATTGCCAAGACAGGAAGCATTCAACATTGAATATTGGTTGCTGGAAGAGGCCAAGTTGCAACGGATGCCCAAACCAAAATCAATGAGCGGACGTATTGCACTGGTGACAGGCAGCGCAGGTGGTATTGGTAAAGCTATAGCCATGAAATTTGCAAAAGAAGGCGCCTGTGTTATTATCAATGACATCAATCCCGAAAGACTACAATCGGCAACCGATGAATTTACAAAACAGTTTGGCAAGGATACTGCCACTGCGGTACTGCTGGATGTTACCAATAAAGAAACCATCGGCAAAGCGATGGATGCTGCTGCACTTGCATTTGGCGGTGTAGATATTATTGTGAATAACGCCGGCATCAGCATTTCGAAGCCGGTAGAAGATCACACGATTGAAGATTGGGATAGTCTTTATGATATAATGGTAAAGGGCCAGTTCCTTGTTTCGCAGGGTGGTATTGCTGTAATGCGTAAGCAGGGTTTTGGTGGAGATATTATCAACATCGTTTCCAAAAATTCAGTGGTTGCTGGTCCGAATAATGTGGGCTATGGTTCTGCAAAAGCTGCACAGGCACATCTTACAAGGTTGATGGCTGCGGAACTTGGGCCGGATAGGATACGGGTGAATACCGTTAATCCCGATGCAGTAATTACCGACAGTAATATTTGGGCCGGGGGATGGGCCGAAGGCAGGGCCAAAGCTTATGGCATTACCGTAGCAGAGTTGCCTGCTTATTATGCAAAACGTACCTTACTCAACGAAACCATTCTGCCGGAAGATATTGCCAATGCATGTTTTGCATTCGCAGGCGGGTTACTGAATAAGTCTACAGGAAATATTTTGAATGTAGATGGCGGTGTTGCGATGGCTTTTGTGAGATAGCGGGTGAGATTTCATAATTTCTATTGGTTAATTTTGGTGGCAGCAATTAATGCTAAAGAGA
>JBDSAP010000184.1:0-2700 GCA_039922055.1 Ferruginibacter sp. | reverse complement strand
TGATATTCATAAGCGCTTTTACTGATCTCCTTCTGCATAAAGCCTTGCTCAATTGCCGTTACGCTGCCGCCCATTGCATCGATCTTTTCAATCAACTGCCAGGCATTTTTTTCAACTTCAGCCGTAAGATTTTCAATAAAGTAACTTCCGGCGAGTGGATCCGCTGTATCCGGAGCGCCACTTTCAAATGCAACAATTTGTTGAGTACGTAAGGCGATCCTTGCAGCTTCTTCCGTCGGAAGACTAAGCGCTTCATCATAACCGTTGGTATGCAGGCTTTGTGTGCCGCCCAACACTGCGGCAAGCGTTTGTATGGCAACTCTTGTTACATTGTTCATTGGTTGTTGTGCTGTAAGTGTTGCACCTCCGGTCTGTGTGTGAAAGCGCAGCATCATTGCTTTTGGATCTGTAGCTCCAAGCTCTTTCATGATTTGAGCCCACATCTTCCTGGCCGCTCTAAATTTTGCAATCTCTTCAAACAAGTTGTTATGTGCGTTGAAAAAGAAGGAAAGGCGTTTGCCAAAAACATTGATGTCCATTCCCTTATCTATTGCAGCTTTCACATACGCTTTACCATTACTCAATGTAAACGCAATCTCTTGTACCGCCGTGCTTCCTGCTTCCCTGATATGGTAGCCGGAAATAGAGATCGTATTCCATTTGGGGACCGCAGTGGCACACCATTCAAAAATATCTGTAATGATACGCATGGAAGGTTTAGGCGGATAAATATAAGTGCCTCTTGCGGCGTACTCTTTTAAAATGTCATTTTGTATCGTACCGGAAATTTTACTGAGATCGGCCCCTTGTTTTTTTGCAAGTGCAACATAAAATGCAAGCAAAATAAAACCCGTTGCATTGATCGTCATGGAAGTGGTGATGGATTCCAGCGGGATACCATCGAATAAGGTTTCCATATCTTCCAGCGAGTCAATTGCAACCCCAACCTTACCTACTTCACCTTCTGATAATGCATGATCACTATCATAACCAATTTGTGTGGGAAGATCAAAAGCCACGCTTAAACCATTCACGCCCTGCGACAATAAATAATGATATCGCTTGTTACTTTCTTCGGCTGTACTGAAACCTGCGTACTGCCGCATGGTCCACAATTTGCCCCGGTACATGTCAGCCTGCACGCCTCTCGTAAAAGGGAACTCTCCCGGTAATTCATTGCTATTATCCGGGAAGTCTTCGCTGGTGTACACCTGCTTTATTTCAATCCCGGAATCTGTTTGTATTTTTTTCATTTAGCATACCGCAATAGCGGAATTAAAACTTAAGTTGTAATACAGTTTTGCTATACCAGTTTTTTTACTTCATACTGGATCGCATCCAGCACAATACCATTGAGCTCCGCATTTTCCTGGCCTGCATATTCCAATATCGCCTTACTTAAATCCAGTGCCGCTGCATATTTTGGCAACGGCTGAGCTAACTGGTTAATGATATAAATATTTTGTTCTTTCATATTGGTAACGGCTTTCCATACTTGCGGATTTACATATATCTGTTGAGTGATATTATGTTCGTACTCACTGTTAATAGAATCTAATAGTAGTACGTGTAGCTCAGCCGCAGATAAAGCAGTGGAATGTAATCTTGCCACCAGATTTTTAAGCGAAAGCCTGTCGACCAGCAAAGAGAGTCGCTCGTATGCTTGCAGCGGCAGCATTGTATTGCCCCGTTCGGTTGGCTTAATAGCTCTCATTTCAGCCCTGAGTGTTCGCAGTTCTGACAATAAATAAAATATCAATGCAAAGATGATGACGGTTGCAATGCCCTGTAGTTCAACGGGGCCTACATCGAATAATAGCATGTGATTTTTTATTTACAAAAGTACGTGAAAGCGATGCTAATTTTTCCCTGTTTCGCAAAACCGTTGAGGCATCCGGTTTTAAATGTTTTATACCTTTGTGTCAAATCGTAAATATGGAAACAGCAGTAACGGCGCCGGTTAGCTTTACCTCAGATGCAGTAGCGGAAATAAAAAGATTAATGAATGAAGAAGGCTTTGATAAGAGCCAGCTTTTACGTGTAGGCGTAAAGGGAGGTGGTTGCAGCGGCATGACTTATGTATTAGGTTTTGATGTGCCAACCGATAAGGATGAAAGCTTTGAAATTGAGGGCATTCCCTGTATCATGGAAAGATCGCACGGTATATATCTAATGGGTATGCAGGTTGACTGGCAAGGCGGATTAAATTCAAGAGGGTTTACTTTTAATAATCCCAATGCAAGTAAGACCTGCGGATGCGGAACTTCCTTTGCGGTATAAAGTATTACACACGATAAAACAGAGCGGCTATCTATCATCGATGGCCGTTTTTTTTGTTGCAGATCAATGTGTTCCTAAAAATATTTCCTTGTAAATTATACTGCAAGGGATAAATTAGTGACCTGGTATTTTGCTCCTCATTGATATAATGTACAAGAGTGCGACGCCAATGAAGCTTAATTGAAAAACTTCTGCTGGCTTCAAAAAAAAATTGTCCATTAGTTTATCCCCTTGTTTACTTTAATGACATATCCGGCGAATCATTGGCTCATTGGCTAAATTTAAAAGACCCGTTCACATACTGAACGGGTCCTTTAACCCACATTGCAGCAAAAAGGTCTTCAACTGGTAAATTTCAAGTTTTTTTGAAAATAATTTCATGTTTGACAGTGCTTTCTCCGTACCTCCCTCCAGGAGCAT
>JBDSAP010000183.1:0-9661 GCA_039922055.1 Ferruginibacter sp. | reverse complement strand
GAACCGGAAGTTGATCTGTCTGATAAAAATATCAGCGACAGCCAGTTGCAAATGTTGTTTGCTGTTTGTCATCCTTCTGTTTCGCCGGAGGCCCAAATTGGATTAGCGCTTCGTATCCTTTGCGGTTTCGGCATTGATGAAATTGCAACAGCTTTTTTAACGAATAAAGAGACTATTAACAAACGGCTGTTCAGGGCTAAAGAAAAATTAAGACTACAACAGGTGACGATTGAATTTCCATCTGAAGCTGAGATCAACCAGCGGTTGGAAAATGTTCTTACAACAATTTACCTGCTGTACAGCGAAGGGTATTATTCAGAAAGCCAGGATGCTATACTTAGGGAAGATCTTTGCCTCGAGGCTATGCGGTTAACCACGTTATTGCTGGAAAATGATAAAACGAATCAACCAAATGTGAACGCATTATATTCCTTAATGTGCTTTCATTCGTCCCGCTTTCCCGCAAGGAAAACCAGCAATGGTGAACTCGTTTTATACCAGGACCAGGATGAATCGCTCTGGGATCATGAACTAATCTTAAAAGGTGTGTATCATCTTAAGCAAGCCTCCCGGGGAACTACCATTTCAAAGTATCATTTAGAAGCAACCATCGCTTACTGGCACACGATAAAGGCGGATACAAAAGAAAAGTGGGAAAATATTTTACAATTGTATAACCGGTTGCTCCAATTAGAATACTCTCCTATAGCAGCACTCAACCGGACATTCGCATTATCAAAAGCAAATGGAAAAGCCGAAGCGATCGTAGAAGCGGAAAAACTTCAATTAACCGGCAATCATTACTACTATACTTTGTTAGGCGAGCTTTATAAAAGCATTGATAACGAAAAGGCAAAACAAAATTTTCAGCAAGCACTTTCTCTCGCAAAAACACAAGCAGACATACAAACGATTTCAAGAAAACTTTCCGAACTTTAGTTGGTATAATTAAGCCGCATGCATTATTGTAAATCTCCACGGCGACAATTTTAATTTCACCTGCTACAAACGGAAACGATGAAATGTATAAAGTACTTGCTTATAACGTCACTTCTTTCGCAGCCGGTTTTTGCTCAACAACTGATGTATGATGTATGATGTATGATGTATGATGTGTGATGTGTGATGTGTGATGTATGATGTGATCTAACTATTCAATACTAATTTAGAAATGAAATATAGATAACAGTTAAATAAACAGGCCAATATTAAGAGGTTTAAAAAACAGCAACTTATATTTTACAAATTTCAATTGATAGACAGTATTCAGCGTATTAAACAATTTTATAAATGAGTGATAACGGGATAATCGGAATTATTTTAATTATTGCAAATGTTGCTTTCTCGTACAAAGGATTTACAGATCAACATTTCTTTGAGCGCTATATGTTTGAAGTGGATAAAGTTTTAATCAACAAAGATTACAAGCGCATAGTTACTTCAGGCTTCCTCCACATTAACTGGACACACCTGATCTTCAATATGTTTAGCCTGCTCATTTTTAGCGGAGCAATTGAAAGTGAATTGGGTCCCGTCAAATTCCTCGTGGTGTATTTTGTAAGTCTTATTGGAGGAAACCTGTTCTCACTAATAGTACATCAGCATCATGGTGATTACAGCGCCGCTGGTGCGTCCGGTGCAATTAGCGGAGTCATTTTTGCTTCTATCGCATTATTCCCCGGCATGGGGGTCGGCCTTTTCTTGCTGCCTGCTATTCCCGCCTGGTTGTATGGTATTCTTTTTGTGCTCTACTCCATTTACGGAATACGATCAAAAAAGGATAATATAGGACATGAAGCTCATCTCGGCGGCGCATTAGTTGGTATGATCACAGGCCTTGTTATGCAGCCCACCGCATTCATAGAAAACTATGTGACCATATTAATCATTGTAGTGCCTACAATAATTTTTATCTACTTAATTATTACCAGGCCCCAGGCATTATTGATCGATAATTTGTTTTTTAAAAAACATAGCGATCATTATTCTGTGGATCATAAATACAATGCGGATAAACATTTACAGCAAAAAGAGATTGATAGAATACTTGATAAGATCAACAGAAAAGGAATTGATAGCCTGACAGGCAAAGAACGATCTACGCTTAAAAAATATTCATGACGAGGTGGCGAGTTAAAAATATTTATAATAAAAAACTTTACAATGGAAACGCTCACATTAGAAAATGACATCACAATATTTTACATTACTGCAAGTTCCTTTCCTGCGGGCATTATGGAAGCACATCAAAAGTTGCATACCTTGGTCCCGTTTTCGACCACCCGAAAATACTATGGTATCTCCCGCCCTGAAAATGGTGTTATTGTGTACAAGGCTGCGGCAGAAGAATTGCATGCAGGGGAGGCTGCCGAATTCAATTGTGATTCACTTGTTTTAAAAAAAGGCAAATACATTTGCACGGCTATCCACGATTATATGAAAGACGTAGAAAGTATCCGGAATACATTTAAAGAAATGCTGGAGCATCCCAACCTGGATCCCGAGGGTTATTGTGTGGAGTGGTATTTAAGTAAAGAGGATGTAAACTGTATGATACGATTAAACGAATAAGAAAAATTACTGGATGGGAAATTCAACTGCTATTAAAGAACTTATTTTAATTCCCGGTGTGGGAAAATCGATTGCAAATGACCTGGTAAATATTGGGATCCATAGCATCAATGATCTGAAAGGAAGAGATCCGGGAAAGTTATATGACCAGTCAAACAAATTTGCTGGCTGCGTGCAGGACAGGTGTTTGCTGTATGTTTTTAAATGTGCGGTATATTTTGCAGAAACACCAACGGATAAACAAGAAGGGGAGAAGTTGAAATGGTGGAACTGGAAGGATGAAACGAATATAAGCCGAGTCAGAAACGTCATAAAAAATAATAACACCAAACCATAAACAATAAACGACAAACATAAACTGTGACAGCTCCAACAGACAGGCAAATTTTTGAGGGAGAAATTGCAACCTACTGGTTTGATGATGGCATCCTGGTCTCGCTTTCTAAAAACCCCAAACGCACGGTTGCTAGTATAACCGGCAATGTGGCCTTAGTAAAAAAAATTACGAATAACAAGCCGGTTCCGTTATTGATTTACTTGTCTAACTCTCCCGTGCCGGATAAAGCAACCCGCAAGTTTGCAACAGAACAATTGCCAGTAATTTATTCTGCAATGGCAATGGTTTCGAAGCCCGGCCTTGCCAAATTCATCATGAATATTTTGTTCATGCTAAAGCCGCCACCAATTCCAATGAAAAGCTTTACGGATGATAAAGAAGCAAAAGAGTGGCTGAGGAAATATTTGTGACGAGCGAGGTACGTCAGGTATTATTATACTTTGCTGAGAGTTCGCTACGGGAATGAACATTCAGTTTGCGGTAAATATTTTGATGTGCGTGTTAAGTGTTTCTACAGAAATAAAAATAGAAGTGGCAATTTCCTTATAGCTGTATCCCTGAATAAGCAATTGCAAAATTTCTTTTTCTCTTTCGGTCAAACCCGACTGATCCAATTCATTGTTTTTTGTACGCTGCTGTTGAAAATAATCCAGCACTTTAGCGGCAATTACACCATTCATCGGCGATTCTCCCCTATATACAGCATCTACCGCCTCCAGTATTTTCTGTGGGCTATCTTTCTTTAAAAGGTATCCATTTGCACCCGCTTTGATGGCTCCGAATATTTTATCCTCGTCTTCAAACACTGTCAGCATCAGCACTTTTATTTCAGGAAGATACTTTTTGATTTCCCATACGCCCTGTATTCCACTTATACCGGGCATATCAATATCCATCAAAACAACATCAGGTTTTTCCACTTCAAATCGCCTGATCATCTCATCACAGCTTTCCAGTTTATGGATAAGCCGAAAGTTTTCATTCAACTGCATGATGATCGAGAGCGTGGTCCGGTATTGAGCATTGTCTTCCATGATGGCTATATTGAGCATCCGGCGGAGATGTTTTTTTGAGATGATTTTGTTGTGGTTAAATGCCGTCTTTTATATACCGTTCTGCAACGGCACAATTGTTTTACTTCTACGTTATTCCAGGATCATTCTTGGGAGGGTACAATTTTTTCAGCGGTTTATCCGGCGAATATTCAAAAGAACTTCATCTGGTCTTAATGTGATCAAAGGTTTTATTACCGGGACCTGTCCTGTGGCTTCTATTTTAAATTCATGTAAAAATTCATACAGGAAAAACGACATTTCGGCCATCGCAAAATTATTCCCGATACACATCCTTGGACCAGCCCCGAATGGAACAAAATACTTTGACTTGGCCAATTTAGATTCACCCAGAAATCTCTCCGGCTTAAATGCGGATGCATCTTCCCAAAAATTTTTATCACGGTGCAATCCAAAGAAAAAGGGTATGATGATGGTTCCTTTGGGATAAGAAAAGTTGTTGAATTGGTCATCTTCCAGGGCAACCCTGTCAGTCAGCCATGCAGCCGGATACAACCGCATTCCTTCATTAATGATCGCTTTAACGTATTCATTGCTTACACTATCATAAATGCTGCTGTCATGAAAAGAGTTCATTAATTTTTGCAGCACCTCATGGTTTGAAGCTACCAGGTATAGCAACCAGGAAAGAGCATTCCCGGTAGTTTCATGCCCCGCCAAAACAAATACCAGTAGCTCATCTGTGATCTGGGCATCATTCATTGCTTCCCCGGTATCTTCGTACCGGCTGTTTAAAAGCATGTCTAAGAAGTCTGCATAGCTTCCAGTGGATGCCCGGCGTTCCAGTATGATGCCTCCGATAATCTCTTTAAGCCTCGATGCTTTTTTAAGATTATCATTCCTGATGCCCGTGAATGGATAAAATAATCTTCGCCAGGGCTGATTCATATCAGTGAATAAAAAATCCTGTGTTTCGATAAACAGTTGTTTTATTTCCGCAATAATCGATGGAGATAGATTGATGTCAAACAAGGATTTTATCAAAACATTGAATGAAAGATTATGGACGGTTGGGTATATGTCAATGCGTTCTCCTACCGGGAAATTTGATAAGGCATCCCTGATAGAGGTGATGATGATCTCATATAAGCCATGTATCTTTTCTTTATGAAAACCGGGCTGTATCAACCTGCGTTGCCTTAACCAATACTCCCCATTGGAATATAAAATTCCTTTGCCATAAAACTTTGATACCCCTTCTGCAAATTGTGATTTATGGTAATTTTTATGATTGTCCCGTAATATATAACTGATAAAATCCGGATCCTGTGTAACGATAATTTTTGCTGACGTACTAAGTGCTGAAGTGTAAGATCCGGAAAATTTCTCCAGGTTCCCAGACAGAACGCCAATGGGGTCTTTGAGATAAGCTTTTGATCTCAGTAGCGTATGCAAAAAAGAATACCCAGGTGGAAAATTATATTTATTAACTGTTTTAGTCATCTTCGTTTACCTCCCTTTGAAATACAAAACCTCGGCATGTTATAATGCAGATTTTTAAAAAGCGTTTTTAAAGTTAATCAATATTCATCCCGCTTCGCCTTCCATATGAATATTCGTATAATTCAAAAATTCGTGCATAAAAAAAGGAGCAAGACTTTCATCTCACTCCTTGTACTTATAAATTCGTGTAATTCAAATAATTCGTGAACTATTCTTCCTCATCAAAACTCATTGCTTCTTTTGTAGTCATCAGCAATTCGTATTCTTCCTTACTACCTACGATCATGTTTTCAAACTCACGTAAACCTGTACCTGCAGGAATCGGATGACCAGTGATAACGTTCTCTTTCAAGCCCATCATCAGATCGGTTTTACCATTGATCGCAGCACTGCTCAACACTTTCGTTGTTTCCTGGAAGGAAGCAGCGGATATCCAGCTTTGTGTACCCAATGATGCTTTTGTAATACCCAACAACAACGGTGAAGATGTTGCAGATTTAGCATCGCGGAATTCAACCAGTTTTCTATCGGCTCTTCTCAGGATGGAGTTTTCTTCTCTCACATCACGGAGTGTAACGATCTGTCCTGATTTTAACTTAGTGCTCTCACCAGAGTTGGTAACTACCTTCTTGTCGAAGATGTTATCGTTCTCTGTATTAAAGTCCAGTTTATCTTCAGTATCACCTTCAAGGAATATAGTACCACCAGCATCTTCAATGGTCACCTTACGCATCATCTGGCGAACAATTACTTCTACGTGCTTATCATTGATCTTCACACCTTGTAAACGATAAACTTCCTGTATTTCATTCACAACATATTCCTGTACCGCGAATGGTCCTTTGATAGAAAGAATATCTGCTGGTGCTGTCTGGCCATCACTTAAGGCAGCGCCGGCTTTTACAAAGTCCCCATCCTGTACAAGGATCTGGCGAGTCAATGGAACAAGATATTTTCTTACAACGCCATCTTTTGCTTCAACAATGATCTCACGGTTACCACGCTTGATGTTTCCAAAAGCAACCACACCATCAATTTCACAAACAACCGCAGGGTTACCAGGATTACGTGCCTCAAACAATTCTGTTACACGAGGCAAACCACCGGTGATATCTTTCAGCTTGCTTAATACCCTTGGAATTTTCACCAACACCTGTCCTGCTCTTACACTGTCGCCTTCATCCAGAACTATATGGCTTCCTACTGGTAAATTGTAACCTTTGGTTTCCTTAGCTCCTTCGATGATTATAGAAGGTAACTTAGTTTTATCTTTTGTTTCAATAACCACTTTTTCTCTATGGCCTGTTTGCTCATCCGCTTCTTCACGTACGGTAACACCTTCGATCACCGCTTCAAATTTCACTGAACCAATTATTTCCGATACGATCACATTATTGAACGGATCCCATGTACAGATCACTTCTCCCTTGGTTACTTTTTGCCCGTCTTTTACATTGAGCGTAGCACCATAAGGAATGTTATTAGTAGTTAATAAACGATCATTCTTTACATCCATGATACGCACCTCACCTGTACGGCCGATTACCACATTGATCTTTTTACCTTCACCATCTTCAGTAGCAACAGTACGTAAACCGTCAAACTGGATTGTACCATCAAATTTAGCTGGCATAGTAGATTCTACCGAAGCAGATCCAGCCACACCACCCACGTGGAAGGTACGCAAGGTTAACTGTGTACCAGGCTCACCAATACTTTGAGCAGCGATGATACCTACAGCATCTCCCTTTTGTGCGGTGTAACCTGTAGCTAGGTTTTTACCATAACATTTTACGCAAACACCACGCTTACTTTCGCAAGTCAACACCGAACGTATTTCAACGGCTTCAATACTGCTATTCTCAATTTTCCTTGCTAATTCTTCGGTGATTTCTTCACCTGCACCTACTATTAGTTTTTCAGTAATAGGATCAAATACATCATGTAAAGAAGTACGGCCAGCGATTCTGTCAGATAGATTTTCAATTATATCTTCATTATCTTTTAGAGCACTTGTAGCAATACCACGCAACGTTCCGCAATCCTCATCTTTAATAACCACATCTTGCGCCACATCCACCAAACGACGGGTTAAGTAACCAGCATCCGCTGTTTTCAAAGCCGTATCCGCCAAACCTTTACGGGCACCATGCGTAGAGATAAAGTACTCCAATACATTCAGTCCGTCCTTAAAGTTGGACAAGATCGGGTTCTCAATGATCTCACTACCTGATGAACCAGATTTACGTGGCTTAGCCATCAATCCCCTGATACCAGCAAGCTGTTTAATCTGCTGCTTACTACCACGAGCACCGGAATCAAGCATCATGTACACAGAGTTGAAACCCTGTTTGTCGGCTGCCAGTTCACGGATTAATGTTTCAGTGATCCTTGTATCCACCCTACTCCAGATATCCACGGTTTGGTTATAGCGTTCGTTATTGGTAATTAAACCCATATTGTAGTTATCCCAAACTTCATCAACTTCTACAGTAGCGTTGTCTATCAATTGCTGCTTAATGTCAGGGATAATCAGGTCATTAATATTGAACGATAATCCACCACGAAACGCCATACGGTATCCCAGTGTTTTGATATCATCCAAAAACTTAGCTGTGATAGGAACGTTGGTCCATTTGATAATATCGCCAATGATCTCTCTTAAAGATTTTTTAGTCAATAAGGCATTGATAAATCCTACCTGCTTTGGTACGTGTTGGTTAAATAAAACACGGCCAACAGTAGTCTCGATCAGCTTGTATGTAAGTGTGCCATCATCATTCCTGTAGTTGGCTTTTACTTTAATATGTGCATGAAGATCAACCTGGTTTTCATTGTAAGCAATGATCACTTCCTCAGCAGAATAAAACGCCTTGCCTTCACCTTTTACTTTTTCAGTATCGGTTGATTTTTTACCCTTGGTAATGTAATACAGACCAAGAACCATGTCCTGTGAAGGAAGGGTGATTGGCGTACCATTCTGAGGGTTCAAAATGTTGTGAGATGATAACATAAGCAACTGTGCTTCCAATACAGCAGCATTGCTCAATGGAACGTGAACAGCCATCTGATCACCATCAAAATCCGCATTGAACGCCGTTGTTACCAACGGATGCAACTGGATCGCTTTACCTTCAATCAACTTTGGCTGGAAAGCCTGGATTGACAAACGGTGAAGTGTAGGGGCCCGGTTCAGCATGATCGGGTGACCCTTTAATATATTTTCAAGGATATCCCAAATAACAGCTTCTTTTTTATCTACCAGTTTACGGGCAGACTTTACTGTTTTTACAATACCTCTTTCAATTAATTTTCTGATAATAAATGGCTTGAACAATTCAGCAGCCATATCTTTTGGCAACCCGCACTCGTGCATTTTCAATTCAGGTCCTACCACGATAACAGAACGACCAGAATAGTCAACACGTTTACCCAGCAAGTTCTGACGGAAACGTCCCTGCTTACCTTTCAATACATCGCTCAATGATTTCAACGCACGTCCACCTTCTGCTTTTACAGCATTTGATTTACGGCTGTTATCAAACAATGAGTCGATCGCTTCCTGCAACATACGTTTTTCGTTACGCAGGATAACTTCAGGTGCTTTAATTTCCAACAATCTTTTCAAACGGTTATTACGAATAATAACACGACGATATAGATCATTCAAGTCAGAAGACGCAAAACGACCTCCATCCAATGGAACCAGGGGACGCAATTCCGGTGGAATAACGGGAATGTATTGCATTACCATCCACTCAGGACGGTTGTTGATTCTTGTATTAGCGTCACGGAAACTTTCTACTACGCTCAAACGCTTTAAAGCATCTGCTTTACGTTGTTGTGAAGTTTCATTAGCAGCAGAGTTACGCAGATCAAAACTTAATTGATCAAGATCGATGCGCTGCAATAAATCATGCACCGCTTCTGCACCCATCTTGGCGATAAATTTATTAGGATCTTCATCTGAAAGAAATTGGTTATCTTTTGGTAAAGTATCCAATATATCCAGGTACTCTTCTTCTGTTAACAGGTCGCCAAAGTTTTGACCTTTATCGGCACGGATACCCGATTGAATTACCACGAAACGCTCATAATAAACAATGGTTTCCAATTTCTTGGAACTCATGCCTAATAAATAACCGATTTTATTTGGCAAAGATTTAAAATACCAGATATGCACAACAGGCACCACCAATTTGATGTGTCCCATTCTTTCACGACGTACCTTCTTCTC
>JBDSAP010000182.1:0-27394 GCA_039922055.1 Ferruginibacter sp. | reverse complement strand
CCCACAATTATAACATCAAAATTTGTACGGCTCATTAATCGTTTTTAGATCGCCAAATATAAACCCGAAAAATATCAAATCCCTTATTAATTTCGCCGTATATCGCCTTATCCTGCTTCTAATAAACCTACTTTTAGTCTATCTTCAACCCATAAAAAAAAGACTGCAAAAAAGCCATGATTAAAATTCCCTTCTCCAAAATAATTGTGAATAGCACGCTGTTGTTTACTTTCACTTTAGCAACTGCACAAACATCTAACCCATTAAGCGCCGTTTCTGTAAAGGGTAATAAATTTGTTGCAGCAAATGGTAAAACAATTGTCTATAGGGGACTTGATACAAGTGACCCCGATAAGCTGTTCCTGTTGCAAATTTAATCAGCGATGTTGAGGCGCTGTTTATATATTGCTGCTGCCTAAAGCTTTAAATGCACAAGCTCCGATAACTATCGGTGCAACGCAACGATGATGCATGAAAAGAAACTGCCGGTAACGATTTTTTTTATGCCGGCGCAAGGTATAATTTACTAACAGCAGTTAATGAATACATCTTTTATAATTATTTTTTTTGCATCGGTGCTCAATAAATTCAGACGAAATGAAAATATCAAACCTCATCTTCATAAGTATATTTTTTATACTACTGCTGTTTTCTATTACTACTTACATCAATTTCAATCAATCAGAAAAAGTGAGAGAGAATGCTACTTATTTTTCTGTGTCATCCACATTTGTGCGACAAATAAATGAGCTCCAGCGAAATATCTTTAACATGGAGCGTAGTTTGCGAGGTTTTTTGCTGACAGGTGAAGATTTCCTTCTTCAAACTTATGATTCAACAAGAGCAGTGAACAAGACTATTTTCCAGGAATGTGCAAGCATTGCCCAACAGTTTGAACAAAAAGAACGATTGGATCACATCAATGAATTGTATGATCTATGGATAAACGAATTTACCGAACCAGTAAAAATGAAACGTTTAAGAGTCGATTCGGCAATGGTGAGTTCATCAAACTTCGCAAAGTTGTATCCGAACGACAGCAGTGCAAAAAATGAAGAAAGGATTTATAAGAATTTACAGGCAGATTTTTCAATGGTAAGAAATGCAGAATATAAAAACCGTGAAAATAACCGGGAGGTGTTGGATTTATCAGAGCAGCAAACAAAGATCATTTCTTTTTCGCTGACAGGGCTGTCGATTATTACCGGGTTTGTGATCGCCTTTTTGTTGGCGCGTCATATTTCGCAGCGTATATTTAAAATGGTAAAAATGGCCAACAGCATTGCCAACGGCAATTACCGGGCATATGTAGTTGATAAAGATAATGATGAACTCAGTAAACTTTCTTATTCTTTAAACTACATGGCAGATACGCTTGCGGAAAACATATCGATGCTACAGCGAAAGAACCAGGAGCTTGACCAGTTTGCTCATATCGTATCGCACGATCTGAAAGCGCCACTGCGTGGAATCGACAACCTGGCGGGCTGGATAGAGGAAGATTACGGTCCTGAAATTCCGGAGAGAATAAAGGAATACCTTGCGCTCATAAAAGGGCGTGTGAGCCGCCTGGAAAACCTGATACAGGGAATATTAACCTATGCAAGAGTAGGGAAAGAGACACAGGTAAATGAGCAAATAAATGTGAGGGAGCTGGTACTGGAAATATTGGAAAATCTCCCCATAAAAAAGACCATGAATATTGAAGTGTCTACGGAAATGCCCGTGTTTTATTCAAACAGGATATTGCTGATGCAGGTATTTACAAATCTTATCAGCAATTCGGTTAAATATCACGATAAGGAAGATGGGAAAGTAAAGATTTATAGCGAGGAGCATAATGACCACTTTAAATTTTCAGTGGAAGATAATGGCCCGGGTATTGCAGCCGCCTATCATGATAAAATATTCATTATATTTCAAACTTTGCAGGAGCGTGATAGCTTCGAAAGCAATGGTGTGGGACTTGCCATTGTAAAAAAAATATTGGTAGACCGCAAAGAAAAAGTTTGGGTAACATCTGCGCCCGGTAAAGGATCGGTATTTTCTTTTACCTGGGCCAAATAATAAATTGCATGAAAATAATTAATATTCTTTTGGTGGATGATGACCATGTGGATGCATTGGACATAAAACGTAATCTTGATAAAACAATGTTGCTGTACAACCTACAGGTCGCAAGAAATGGGGAGGAGGCAATTAAGTACCTGGAAGAAGCTGGCGACAGTAATTTGAAACCTTACCCGGACGTTATGCTGATAGATATTAATATGCCAAGAATGAATGGTCTCGAATTTTTAAGTATAGTGAGAAATACAGATAAGTGGGCGCAGTTGAAATGTTTTATTATTACCACATCCGAAGAGGATGTTGACCGGCAGGCCGCGAAAAAACTGGGTATTTCAGGGTACATAGTGAAGCCTTTAAAATTAAATAATCCATCTTCAATGGATGCTTTCAACTTGATGATAGACCTGATGAATGTGTAGCCGGAACATTGAAAATAAGTTGAAATAATTGATTGATTCAATTATAAAGCTGCGCCCCTAATCCTTTCCCTCTCTCTATTTTTTTCGTTCGTAAATTTGTATTCAAATACTTCAAGGGGCATACAGGAGCCTGTACTTAAAAGTCCGGGCACATGTATGGTACGGACAGTTATGAAAAAATAATCTAAAACACATTTTATGGAGCAGTCAATGAAAAAGGTAGTGGTGGTAGGAGGTGGGTTTGCAGGCGTAAACTTTATCAAGAATTTATCGAAAGATGAACGTTTTCTTATAACACTGGTAGATATAAATAATTACCATTTTTTTCCACCATTGCTTTACCAGGTTGCTATGGCTTTTATTGAGCCTTCCAATATCAGCTACCCTTTCAGGAGAATGTTCCAGAAAAAAAACAACCTCCGCTTTCACCTGGGCAGCCTTACTAAGATCAACGCTGCGGCTAATTCAATTGACACGGATACCGGCGCCATTGAGTATGATTACCTGGTGCTGGCGGTTGGTACAGAAACAAATTATTTCGGCATGCAGAATGTGAAACGCAATGCATACCCGATGAAAAATATCAATGATTCGCTGAACCTGCGAAACCAGTTGTTGATGAACATGGAAAAGGCGGTAAGAACTCCCGACAGAACAGAAAAAGAAAAGTACCTGAATATTGTGATCGCTGGCGGCGGACCGACTGGTGTGGAAATAGCAGGTATGCTGGCCGAGATGGGCCATAACATCAGGGTAAAAGAATACCCCGAAATTACGGACCTGCAAGGCCATATTTATTTAATAGATGCCTCGCCATCGTTGCTGGGGCCAATGAGTAAAAAAGCACAAAGGGAAGCTACGACGGTGTTGAGTAAATTAGGAGTTCATATCCGAAACGATGTGGCGGTTAAGGATTATATAAATGGAGAAGTGTTGCTGGATACCGGCGAAAAAATACTTACCAATATGCTGATCTGGACATCGGGAGTTACGGGGCGGGAACTGCCGGGATTACCTGCTGAAGTGATCGGCCGTGGGCGCAGGGTGCAGGTAGATGAATTTAATAAAGTAACAGGAACGGAAAACATTTTTGCATTGGGTGACATTTGTTTTCAAACTACAGATAAAAATTATCCCAACGGGCATCCGCAACTGGCACAGGTTGCGATACAACAAGGCCAGTTACTTGCAAAAAACTTTAAAAGAATGCTGTCAGGCGAAACGCTGAAACCGTTTAGCTACACTAATAAGGGCAGTATGGCGATCATATCAAAATATAATGCCGTGGCCGACCTTCCTAAATTTTCTTTCACCGGTTTCTTTGCCTGGGCTGCGTGGCTGTTCATTCACATTATTCCGCTTATTGGCTTCAGAAATAAGCTTCGGCTTGCCTTTAGCTGGTTTTGGTCGTTCATTACAAATGACCCCACTTTAAGGTTGATTATACGTCCTAAAAAGGAAGATAAAATAAGTTGATGTTTCTCTAAAATCGAGGTGGAAGATTGACATAGTAAGTATTGCAAATTTTCAGGCCAACTTAAAAACTCATTATACTACACAGGAAGCAAGATCGTGAGTTGAATTTTTTTATGAGCCAGGCAGAAGTACTACTATTTAGCTTCATTGGCGTCGCACTCTTGTACTTTTTATCTTTATGGAGCGAATTTATAAAGTCACTAATTTATCCCTTGAGAAGTATAATTTGCTGCACGCCCATTCCGACCTACACTTATAGTGCACACTGAAATTTGCAACACTTGCAATTTTTAAAAAAAAATACGCAAATTCTGAACATTGCGCCGTCCTGTTATTTACTTCTCTCAAAAATATTTTACGGAAAAGCTGTGATTTTTTTAACCTTGCTGCGAATAATTAAAAAACGACAAGCGTTTCAAAAAGATCACCGACAAAACCGACAATGAATTCCACTGCTAAAACAGAGCTGTTCCTTTCTTTTATCCAGGCCAATAAAGGTATCATCTACAAGGTTGCCAATTCGTATTGCAAAAATATCGAAGACCGGAAGGACCTGGTACAGGAGATCATTGTACAACTATGGAAGTCGTTTGACAACTATAGCGACGAGTATAAATATTCCACCTGGATGTACCGTATAGCGTTGAATACAGCTATATCTTTTTATAGAACAGAAAGTCGCCGGAAGCATGTTTCTAATCCGCTTTCAAACGATATATTGGATTTGGTGGATACCGGTATAATAGATGAAATAGAAGAGAGCATTGGAATTTTACAACAATTTATTGCAGAGCTAAAAGAATTGGACAAAGCTTTAATGTTACTCTATCTCGAAGAGAGAAGCCAAAAAGAAATAGCGGAGATCATGGGGATATCAACATCTAATGTTGCCACTAAAGTGGACCGGATAAAAAAGATATTAAAACAAAAATTTTCAACAATTAAAACTCAACAATGGAACAAACAGAAATTATAGATCTTTGGAAATCTTACGGTAAAAAGCTGGATGAAAATCTTTCGCTGAACAGGCAAAATGCAGCGGATATCACCAGGATAAAAGTGAGGTCATTATTGTCATCGATGGTGCCCTTAAAAATCTTTACCATTTTGGTTGGGATAGTTTGGGTGGGTTTTATAGATGTGTTAGTGATTAACTTATTGCCGGTAGCCAACCCTTTCTTTTTGATCTCGGCAGTCATCCAGTCATTGCTTACCACGATCGCAATTGGAATATATCTCTACCAGGTAATTCTTATTCACCAGGCAGATATCAGCGAGCCAATAGTAGAAGCACAGGGTAAATTAGCCCGTTTAAGATCAACCACCATCTGGATTGCCCGCCTGCTCTTTTTACAGCTACCGGTTTGGACAACCTTTTACTGGAATAAAACCATGCTTGAAAATGGAAATGTTGCTTTGTACATTCTTCAGTTGGTAATTACAATGTCGTTTACTTTTCTTGCTATCTGGCTTTTTAAAAATATCAAATATGAGAATAGAAATAAAAAGTGGTTCGGATTAATTTTCAGTGGTAAAGAATGGAATCCCGTAATAAAGTCGATTGAATTATTGGACCAGGTAAAGGAGTATAGAAATGAAGATAAGATGTGATTAAATTATAACATTTTCTGAGCTATGATTTGTTGATTGGATGACGTGATGATGTGATAAAAAGCACTAAATCCTTTGATCCCATAATCCTAAAATCCAAATTCAGACAACTGGTTTTTACCCCGCAAAAACCTGGGTATAGAAAATGCGGCCACGCTTGTCTTTTGCAATGCCAATGCCGATGTATTTATAGCGGCCCAGCATATTACGGCGATGGCCCGGTGAGTTCTTCCACATATCAACGACAGCCTTACCACTGGTAGCTCCATAAGCCACATTCTCTGCAAAACTGCGCATGGATTGGATCTTTCCTTTTGCCAGCGCATTTCTTTTTGCAAACCCGGCATGGCCGAATCCTACACGGCCCTTTGCCATATCCGCACTGTGTTTTTGGGCAATGGCATTTAAATCATTTTGCATTATTAATTCCGGTAAGCCCTTCGATCTTCTGAATTGGTTGGTGCGGCTCAAAACATCTTCAACAAGATTTGCGCTTTTGCCGTCAGTGAAAGAAACAAGTGTGACAAACAGGGTTAATGCCAGTGTGATAAACAAAAAGGTACGTTTCATTAGAGGTATGTTTTCTAATCCATTGGCAACATTTGTACCAGAGAATTTTATCCCGTTGTTGATTATTCATTCTTTGATAAAAGCTTGCAAAGGGCAGACAACAGTTAAATGATTTCCGGCTATTAACTTTATCCATATTTCGGCGGAGAAGAAGTTGCGCCGCATAATATTTATATTTCCCTTATGCAAGCATAATCTTTTTGTAGATTTTCAAACAACAAGATGAATTGCAAGGGCAATTTGGAATGTGACGCTATTCCTCAAAGCAAGGCCGCCCCGGCGAGGCTAAGCCGATTTCAACATCCGGCCCCTACACATCACACATCCGACCTCCGACATCCGCAAACATCCACTACATCACACATCATACATCACACATCATACATCTAAGATTGTGTTTTTATCAACTTATTCCCATAATTTTAGAGCCCAGTTTACATCATAACTTGCTTTAATTCAATTACTGTATGAGAAATGGTTTTTCGTTAGGTTTTTTACTCTCTTGTTCCATACTGCTTTTTTCTCCAAATCAAATGCGGGCCCAGGACACCATATCCGACACCACTTTCTACCAGGAAGTGCTTGCTAATACAATGGCTGTTTATCACAAAGCTTTCGGTATCCAATCGGGCTTATACAATGGCAGCAAATACAAACAATATCCTTTTAAATTTCAAGATGGCCACCAGTTCTTTAATTCGATAGCTCCGGCAATAGGCGCTATTGTTTATGATGGAATAAAATACGATTCTATTTTAATGCAGTACGATGAAATATCTGATGTAGTGACTATTATCGGCCCAATAAACTGGATACAATTATTGAATGGAAAAGTAGAACGTTTCAATCTTTATAACTCAAATTTTGTGTGGCTCGAAAAGGACAGCATGAGGACTACACTGGATAAAACCGGCTTTTACAACGTCTTATATAATGGCAGGATTTCTCTCTTAAAAAAGGAGATTAAAACCATTCGGGAACAAATATCAATGAATTCGGAACTAACACGTTTTGCCGATGCAAAGGTTCATTATTATATTCAACAGAACGGAAAATTCTACCCTATAAAAACCCGTAAAGATTTTTATAGAATATTTGGAGAACGAAAAAAAGAAGTGCAGCGATTTGTAAAAGAAAACCATCTCAACTTTCGTAAAAACCGTGAAGAGATGCTCATCCAAGCCACGGCTTATTATGACAATCTAAAAAAGTAAAATGAAAAATTGCTGTTCATTTGTGATGATTGTAGCAGGTATGTTTTTTTTCCAGCTCAAAGGTGTTGCCCAAAGCGATTCATCAAAACTCGTCACGGCTACGCTAAGTGGATCTGGTATAGAACAACTGGTAGCAGAGCTCGAAAAACAAACCAATCTTCACTTCTATTATGATGCTGCACAGTTTGATAGTGTAACCTTTCATATCAACGTAAAAAATGAGCCACTCACAAAAGTATTAGAGCAGGCTTTTGCAGAAACTGATTTTCAATTTTCGTTTGCTGCATCAGACGCTTTTATTACAAAAGGCAATCGCATCAATACTGTTTTCCCTTCCGTCACTACAGAAAAAACTGCGGCAAAAACCGGCTCCAATAAAAAGCCCGGCGATCAACGAATTATCAACGAAGAAAAAGATATCCAGAAAGCTACGCTGGAAAATAAAGTGTACCAGATCGGGGATATTGCGTCCGCTTCAACGCAGAGCAATGTTTTGTTAGCGGGTTATGTTAAAGATGCAAAAACAGGAGAGCCGGTGGTGGGTGCATACCTGTATGTTGACAAGCCAGAAGTATCCATACTAACGGATCAGTTTGGTTATTTCTCTATCTCCGTGGAAAAAGGCCGCCATACAATAAATATACAAAGCCTCGGCATGAAAGACACCCGGCGGCAGGTTCTATTGTATAACGATGGTAAACTGGATATTGACATGCAGAGCCAGATATTAACCATCAAAAATGTAGTGATATCGGCGCAAAAGATAAGCAATGTAAAAGGCACCCAAATGGGCCTGCAAAAGATCGATATAAAAGCCATTAAGCAAGTGCCCGTGGTATTTGGCGAAGCGGATATATTGAGAGTAGTAACTACTTTACCCGGTGTAAAAACAGTGGGAGAGTCCAGCACCGGTTTAAATGTAAGAGGCGGTTCCGCGGATCAAAACCTGATCCTGTTCAATGATGCAACCATCTACAATCCTTCACATTTCTTTGGAATGTTTTCAGCATTCAATCCCGAAGTGGTAAAAGATGTAGAATTGTACAAAAGCAGTATCCCGGCACGTTATGGCGGGCGTCTTTCATCCGTACTAAATATCAACAGCAGGGAAGGAAATAAAAAGATACTTACCGGGGTGGCTGGTATTGGACTGCTTACAAGCCGCCTCAATTTGGAAGGGCCGCTAATTAAAGACAGGACCTCATTCATCATTGGCGCCCGAACTACTTATGCCAACTGGATGCTGGGCTTATTGCCGGATCAATATAAAGATAGCAAAGCCGGCTTCTACGATTTCAATCTTAATATCACCCACGAGGTAAATAAAAAGAACACCATCTATCTTACCGGGTATTTAAGCAAAGACCGATTTAACCTCAACAGCGATACCGTGTACGGCTATCGCAACAGTAATGTTTCGCTTAAATGGAAACATATTTTTAATAACAAGATCAACAGCCTCATCACCAGTGGATTTGATCAATACACTTACAATATTTCCAGCAGCAAGCTTCCGCTGAATGCCTATAAAATGGGCTTTGATATTAACCAGACTTATCTCAAAGTGCATTTTAATTATTATCTTAATAACCAGCACGCTATTGACTTTGGACTGAATTCCATTTACTATAAACTGAACCCCGGCTACTTTAATCCGGGTGGAAAAGAATCGCTGGTAGTGCCGGATCAATTGGCTGCTGAGCAGGCATTAGAATCTGCCTTGTATGTAAACGACCGGTATAATATCAGCAACTCATTTACCATAGAAGGCGGGCTTAGATTTTCAATTTATAATTACCTGGGGCCTGCCAAAGTAAATACTTATGCGCCCGGTTTACCCATCACGGAAAGCAATATGACGGGTACCACTGATTATGAAAAAGGAAAGTTTATTAAAACCTATTCCGGTCCCGAATACCGGGTGTCTGCCCGTTATGCTTTTACCGACAGCTTTTCCATAAAGGCATCATTCAATTCGCAGCGGCAATACATTCACATGCTATCGAATACCGCCGCTATGGCGCCCACGGATATCTGGAAATTAAGCGATCCTTCTATCCGGCCACAACATGGGCAGCAGGTTTCATTGGGGTTGTATAAAAATTTTAAAGCAAACACAATAGAAACATCGGTAGAAGTTTATTACAAAAAGATCAGCAATTATCTTGATTATAAAAGTGGTGCAAACCTTGTGCTCAATCATCATATAGAAACAGACGTGATCGGTACAAAAGGAAAGGCTTATGGTGTGGAATTTTTAATAAAAAAACTCACAGGCAAACTAAACGGTTGGATCAGTTATACATGGTCACGGATATTATTAAAACAAGATGATCCGCTTGCAGGCGAATTGATTAATAAAGGAATTGAATATCCTGCCAATTATGATAAGCCACATGATGTTACCATGATCGGCAACTACCGTGTTACTCATCGGTTCAGCCTTTCATTAAATGCAACGTATAGCACCGGCCGCCCTATAACGTTGCCAATAGGAAGGTTCTATTTTGCCGGCTCTGCCCGCACAATTTATGCTGCCCGCAATGAGTACAGGATACCGGATTATTTCCGCACAGATTTTTCAATGAATATTGACGGCAATCATAAAGTGCATCAAAAAACGCATAACTCATGGACGATCGGCGTGTATAATCTTACCGGCCGTAAAAACCCATATTCAGTGTATTACGTTTCCGAAGGCGGAGCCGTCAATGGTTATAAGCTTTCTATTTTTGGAAGCGCAATTCCGTATGTAAATTATAATATCAGGTTTTAAAATTAATTGATGGATACAGGATCATTATCGTTGAGGGATGTGTTTCAAATCGTCGCTGGCTGGCGGGGCACCAGCCAGGGCAGTCAGCCGTGGACGGTGTCCTCACCGCCCACAGCCTCGAGCGAAGAGCGATTGGATCAGGCATATTGTTAAGAAATATTTTGGTAGCGGACAGTTGTTTTTCATAGCATCATTGTTGCGTCGCACACTTGTACCGTTGCAGCTTTGTGGAACAACAAATCCGGGCAGTAAGCACAACACCCGCATAAATAAATGAAGAAGCAAAGATTAAAACTCACAAACAAACATGAACATTTTAAACACTGGTTATTATCACTCATCACAATTCACAATTGCAAATTGTTTATGATCTACGCGTCATGATCTCATAATTGTTATGAACAAACTCATTATTCTTTTAGTGGTTTTATTCGCCGCAGGTTGCAAAGAGAAATTCATTTCTCCTGCTCCACCTGTTTCTTCAGGTTACCTGGTAATGGAAGGTATCGTCAATGATGGAGGCGGGATAACAAATATCAGGTTGTCACGCACAACGAGTTTAAATAACGGTATAAATAAGCATGAAGACCAGGCAACTGTAAAAATAGAGGGCAGTGATAACTCTTCTATATCATTTTCGCAAAATGCTCCCGGTAATTATACCATCAGCAACCTTCACCTTGATCCTGCGATAAAATATCGTCTTTCTGTTAAGACCAGCAACAATGAAGAATACCTTTCAGATTTTGTAACGGTAAGGCCCAACCCGCCCATCGACAGCATTAGCTGGGAAAGAGAAAATGACGGTGTTCATATTTTCATCAATACACATAACCCACAAAAGAATACACTGTACTATCAATGGGAGCACGATGAAACCTGGGAGTTTCATTCTGCTTATTATGCATCGTTGAAATATATAAAAGCGCCGCCACCGTACGACAACCTAAACATAGCTGTAGGTTACAGGGGCCCGTCCGATCCGGAAATTTACACTTGCTGGCAATTCAATTCTTCCAGTGCCATCTTACTTGGCTCCTCAGCAAAGCTTAGCGAGGATATTATCCACTTGCCTATTGTTGAGGTGCCTGCCGCCTCCTGGAAAATAAGCGTGCTGTATTCCATACTGGTAAAGCAATATGCATGGAGCAAAGAAGGTTATGAGTTCCTGGAAAGAATGAAAAAAAACACGGAAACGGTCGGGTCAGTTTTTGATGCCCAGCCGTCTGAATTGAATGGCAATATTCATTGTACCAGTAACCCTGCATTGCAGGCAATTGGTTTCTTCAATATTTGCACTATCCGTGAAAATCGAATCTTTATAAAGAATAGCGCATTACCGGGGTGGGGATTTCAGAACACATGTCAGTTAGAAATCATAGAGAACCTGCGTGACAGTATTAAAGTGAAAGGTCTTGGCAAACTGCCGGTATATCCGGACCAGTTTGGCCCATTTGGATCAATAACTACTTTTTTTGCCTCTTCGGAACAATGCGTTGATTGCAGGTTAACCGGTACCAATCTAAAACCAATATACTGGCCTTAGTAAATAATTGATGATCAAAAATTATAAATATTTGGCGCCCCCGGGCTTCAAATTTTACTTGTTAAAAAATATGAATAAGCTGATAATCGTTGCCTTGATTTTATTTGCAGCGGGTTGCAAAGAAAAGTATGATTCGCCTGCGCCGCCGGTCGTTTTCGGTTACCTGGTAATAGAGGGCGTGGTAAATGATGGCGTGGGACTAACTAATATAAGGTTGTCTCGTACCACCGGCTTGAATAATAGCGCCGTTCTAAAGGAGGCAGGGGCAAATGTAAAAATTGAGGGAAGCAATAATATTTCTTTGCCGCTTGTGGAGAGCAGTCCCGGAAGTTATACAATCGATAATCTGCACCTTGATCCTGCAATAAAATACCGGCTTTCTGTTAAAACAAATAGCGAAGAATACCTGTCGGATTTTGTGAGCATCCGTCCTAATCCGCCGATCGATAGTGTCAATTGGAAGAGGGAGAACGATGGGGTTCATATTTTCATCAATACCCATAACCCGCAAAACACATCTCTTTATTACCAGTGGGAATACGATGAAACATGGGAGTTTCATTCTGCCTATGACGCTATATTAAAATACATCAAGGATCCTGGTACCAATGCAGCCATAGGCGTTACCAACCGGGAGGTTACTGATCCACAGATACATAAATGCTGGCAATTCAATTCATCCAGTACTATCCTGCTCGGATCTTCAGCAAAGCTCAGCCAGGATATTATTCATTTACCGTTAATAACGATACCGCAGGGATCCTGGAAACTAAGCGTACTGTATTCGGTATTTGTAAAGCAATATGCATGGAGCAAAGAAGGCTATGAGTTCCTGGAAAGAATGAAAAAAAATACAGAAGCGGTTGGGTCTGTATTTGATCCGCAACCTTCTGAATTAAATGGCAATATTCATTGTGTGACTGATCCTTCTCAACCGGTGATCGGCTTTTTCAACATCTGCACCATCCGTGATCAAAGGATCTGGATTTACAACAGTGAATTGCCTGGATGGAACCCCAACCCCGGATGCCAATTCACGCTCATTGAAAATAACAAAGACAGCATTGAAGCAAAGGGCGTCGGGAAACTACCGGTGATACCAGAGACATATTCACCATTTGGCAAAATCGCGACATTTCAAGCGTCGAGGACAGAATGCGTTGATTGTACATTAAAGGGCACTAATATAAAACCGATATACTGGCCTTAAACAAACCTCATGATTAAAAACAATTCATTGACAAATACTCAGCAGCAGGTAAATGCTTTAATGATGATCACATGCCGGAGAAATTTGTTGGCAGCATTTTTTGTTTTGTGCCTTTGTCAGGCGAATGCACAGGAAGCAGTAAATGTAGCCATTGAAAAACAGTTCGGCAATTACCGCCAGAACAATTTGCAGGAGAAAATTTTTGTGCACACAGATAAAAATATTTACCTGCCCGGAGAAATTTGCTGGTTCAAAGTTTATAATGTGGATGCTTATTTTCATAAGCCAATAGACCTCGGTAAAGTTGCTTATGTAGAAGTACTGGATAAAAATAACAATCCCGTTTTACAGGCAAAAATTGCATTGGAAAAAGGTACAGGCAATGGATCGCTGTACTTACCAGCAACACTTGTTTCCGGAAATTACCGCCTGCGAGCCTACACTAACTGGATGAAGAATTTTGGCGCCGATTATTTTTTTGAAAAAAAGTTGACGATCATCAACGTGCAAAAAGATCAGCCCGTATTTACTGCTGCTGCATTGCCTGCTTATGATATAGCTTTTTTTCCCGAGGGTGGTAATCTTGTAAATGGCATTCAAAGCAAGGTTGGGTTTAGGGTGATCAATAGTGCTGGAAAAGGAGTGTATTGTGAAGGCTCGATACTGAATGAAAAAGATGAAGTGATTACAAAATTTTCGCCGCTGCAATTTGGTATAGGTAGTTTTACATTCACTCCGTTACAGGGATCAAAATATAAAGCTGTTGTTAAGTTGCCCGGTGGTGAGAAACAGGTAAAAGAACTGCCCGTTGCTTATAACAACGGTTACACAATGCACCTCGAAAATTCTCCAAAGGGCCAGTTAAAAGTAACCGTTCGCACTCCCGATAATATGTCATCTGCTGCTGTCTACCTTTTTGTACATACACGTAATGTGGTAAAAGCTGTAATGAATAGCGCCCTTAATAATGGTGTTGCTGAATTTGTTGTTGATGAAGCAAAAGCTGGCGACGGCATTTCTCATTTCACCATTTTTAATGAGCACCGGCAGCCTGTTTGTGAAAGATTGTTTTTTAAAAAACCTGTACGCCGTTTGCAAATAAATGCTGTGGCTGATGACAAAGTATTTGGCTTACGAAAGAAAATAAATGTAGGTATAAATTCCGCGACAGAAACCGGAAATGGCGTTGCTGCAAATATGTCAATGGCCGTGTATCGTGTTGATTCGCTTACCGGGATCGAGGAACAAGACATTAATAATTACCTCTTTCTATCCGCTGATCTTTCCGGCACTGTTGAAACACCGGCTTACTACTTTAAGGAAACCAGCGAGACTGCTGTGATAGCCCTCGACAACCTCATGCTTACGCAGGGATGGAGAAGATTTAAGTGGGAAGATATTTTATCAAACAAAAAACCTGCATTTCAATTCTTGCCGGAGATCAACGGCCATATTATCAACGGTAAAATAACAGCCCTTCAATCTGGCTTGCCGGTAGAAAATGTAAAAGCTTATGTATCGGTGCCTGGTACACGAACCCAGTTCCAGGTTGCTGCGGCTGATGAGAAGGGCAGGGTAAAATTTGAATTGAAAAATTTTTACAGCGGCGCGGACATCATTGCCCAGACAAATAATGAAAACGACAGCCTGTATAAGGTGGATATTGAATCCCCTTTTTTTTCCGATTATTCTCAAAAACTCTTAGCCCCTCTTAACCTTACAGCCGAAAATGCAGCGTTGTTAAAAATGTATATTGCGTCGCAGGTTCAGAATGCTTTTTTATACAATAAGCTCAACCGTTCCACATTGCCGCGTTTGGATACAACAGCGTTTTACGGGAAGCCCGATGTAACCTACCTGCTGGATAATTATGTACGTTTTACCACGCTTGAAGAAGTATTAAGAGAATATGTATTGGAGGTAAATGTAAGGCAACGCGGCGGCAAGTTTCATTTGCCTGTTTACGATGAATTGACCAGGACACTTTTTTCTGAAGATCCGTTGGTGTTGTTAGATGGCATTCCAATGTTTGATTTTAATAAGCTGATGAAGTACGATCCGCTAAAGATCAGGAAATTGGAAGTGATGACAAGGACATATTACCTAGGCAACAGCGCTTTTGATGGTATCGTAAATTTTAGCACTTACACAGAAGATATTGAAGGGCTTGAAATGGATCCGCGGGCCACCATTGTAGATTACGAGGGGCTGCAACTGCAAAGAGATTTTTATTCGCCTGTGTACGAAACGGAAGCTCAGTCACTCAGCCGTATGCCGGATTTCAGGAACCTGTTATACTGGTCGCCCAATTTAAAAACAACCAATAGTGGTAAAGAACAAACTACTTTTTTTAGCTCCGATATACCTGGTAAGTATGCAATCATTGTACAGGGGATAACTGATGATGGCAGAGCGGGATCAGGGATATCTTATTTTGAAGTAAAGAAATAATATACTACCTATTTTCTTTTCGCTTGCCCCACCATATAATACCTCCCGCGAAGGCGCCTAATAACAAAACCGCATAGAGCGTATTGATGCCCGAAGTGGAAGTCTGCTTACTGACCTTCTCATCAGCGCCCCAGGTTAAATTGAAGCTTGACACATCATCGTATTCGGCCAGGTCTTTAAAATAATCAGTGGCTTCACCGGGTGTAGTATAGTCTTTATAATTCTCGTAATCTGTTTCAAGATATACCCTGTTGTACTCACAATAAAATTTACAATTGAAGGCATAGCTTGTATTTTTCAAATGCGTTTCACTTTCCGTTACGCTCCATGTTTCCGGTAAATCGACTATCACTTCTTCCTGGTATTTGGCCGGGTAGGTTAAACCAAATGGCATGTTGCGATCTTTCTCTTTTGGTTTTCTTAAAACGGAGTTGATAATAAATGATGAGATAGAAAATTTACTTGCCTTGGCCTTATCAGTTGTCCAGAATTTTGAAAGTGTATAGTATTCGTTTGTTATAAAAACACCTGTACTGTCGTTGTCAATAAATGTGAGACTGTCAGCCTTTATATCTTCATAATACGCGGCATAAAATTTCTGGTAAGTATTCATTAGTTCCGCGATACTCTGGTTGTTGAAATTATTCCTGGTGAAGTCTGCTTCGCTCCCTTTGAAAGTGGTAGTCACCATTAATGTTCCGCCCTGTTGCATGGATGGCACTTTAAAATATTCTTTTACAGCCTGGCTGCTGATATTGCGGAACTTGATCGCCGTTAATGAAGTGGTGCTGTCTGATATAACGAGGCCGGCCTGGTAGTCGGGATAATAAATATTGGTTATACTGCCCCGCTGGTCGGAGATGGTAGGATCGAACCAATAAAAAGCATTGTCCAGTGCCACCCTCACCGTAACATGGTCAAATGCAGTAGCGGCGGGCAAAACATTATTAAGCTCTTTTTTTCTTGTTGTATTGATCAGTACAGGCCTGGCCTCAATATTCATCGCCTTCAGCATGCAACATAGCAGGTAAGATTTTTCTTTACAATCACCAAAACGCTGCGCAAATACTTTGGAAGGATCGGCAGGTTTATGTGAACTTACACCCATTTCAAAACCCATATACCTGATATCATCCTGCACAAATCTTAGCGCCATTTTTATTCGCTCACTATTTGTTGCAGATGCGCTTTCAATTTCCCTGATCTTTTTTTTCAATGCAACAGAGAGTTCCTGTTTTGCGGGAAATAATTCCATTGCCCAATCATTCACTTCTTTCCAGCTATTGTACTCACTGATCAGGACCTGGCTAAACGGATCATACCACGAAGGGGTATAGTCCTGCAAACTAAGCGGCGTCATATCACTCTTTTTCCATTCATACACCTGTTGGCCATTTACAGAACTGGTTATTGGCTGAACAGCTTCATTGGAATTTTTTATATTCATCCTTCTCCCGTTGGGAACTACCAGCTTGTAATAAATTTGGTATATAGGGATGGAAAATTGCGTACTAAACCTGCGTGTGTATTTGTTTTTGAAAATAGGGTTGAAGCCCTTCCTCGAATAGCTATACTCTATAATATCCCCCCGTCTAACATCTTCCAGTATCATTACGGCATTGAGTGCGCCGTTGTAAATAAAGTCAGCTAATTCATCTTCCTGGTGCAGGGTTTTAATATTAGAAAGCTGTAGTTTGTTGATGGTTTCGCCGTCGCGAATAATGCGTATGGTGTGAAAAATTAATTGCTCGTACGATGGGTCAAAAGAAACAGAAACCTCCGATCCATTTTGTACACCGGCCTGTGAAATGATCTTCTTGCTGCTGCGGAAATATTCAGTTTGATCAGCCAAAGAAACCTGTACCTCTACGGAAATATCGATATAGCCATCTGTCGCATCTTTGTCCAGCGAAGTCTTGTTGTAGTCAATATTATTTTGGGAAATCCAGGCAGGCGCTGCAGCAACAGAGGGTCTGGCCGATTGTGAAAAAGCAGCGCTCGCAGTAAGTAATAGCTCAAATGTAAATAGCAGGAATAAACAAAATCTCATCTGGTAACGGGTCTGAGGTGATTAGGGAATAATTTTATTGAAGATAACGACTTACTCGTAATTTCCAAATGTACTTTTTTAGCGATATAGTGACTTATTTTATTACACGAATTAGATGCACGAGTTACGCGAATTAAGAAAAGACCACTGTATTAATTCGTGTAATCCGATAGGAGCTATCGGATCGCCTTCTACAATTAGTGTAACAAAATAAATCATTCGCCATTTCACTGTTAACACAGCACTACTTTAAAAATACAGGTTTTAAGTTTGCCCATTCAGCTTTTAAAATACTATAATAAACGGTGTTACGCCGGTAGCCATCATACATTAAAGTATGGCTACGAAAGGTGCCTTCGAACTGTCCGCCAATTTTTTCAATGGCATTTCTTGAGGCAGTATTTCTTTCATCGGTTTTAAGTTCAACCCGTTCTGCACCCAATTTATCAAAGGCATAACCCAACAGTAAGAATTTGCAATTGCGGTTTAACCCGGTTCTCTGAAAATCGTTGCCGATCCAGGTTGAACCAATTTCCAATCTTTTATCGTAGTTAGAAATGTTCATGAAACTGGTACATCCGGCATAGGCATTCTTCTTTTTATCAAATATTATAAAAGCATAACGGATTTTATTTTCACGCTCGCTAACTGCCTTTTCAATGTATGCCGTCAACAATTTTTCAGAATGTATGGGCTGCGGAGAAAATTGAAGCAGCTTATCATTTTGAGTAGCGACACTCAACAGGTTGGAGAGATCGGAACTTTGTAAAGGCCTTAATTGAGCAGCAGAATTTTCGAGGATAATCTCCTCATCGAAGGGAATATTCATTTAAGATGGTTTGTGTCGAAATTAATAATAGCCTGATTTATTTTCCGTTTTGTCAACTTGAATTCGATAAATGTAAATATGAGAAAAGCAATTAAAAGAGCCAACATTGAAAAAATGTCTTCATCAATTTCATTGTCCATGATCGAATAAAAAATCCTGTGAGATATTGCAATTATCAAGTAGCAAAAGAAGCGCTAATACGAGGGATTTTTTAGGTCAGTGACATTCTCATTGCCTAAAATTTTTTTGTTTTCCCTAATATTAGATGAAGAGGATTGAAAGTCTAATACTATATGACGTTTCAAAGAGTATTTTCTAATAGCATCTTCAACATTGGGTTGCTGATTATATATTTGAAATAACCTGCTCACTATTGATATTAAGCAACAAAGCAAACGGGTGATAGGTATTTACTTGTAAGGAAAGCAACTACTACGCACCCAAAATATTTTTTGCAAACACCAAACAGTTCTTCGTTTCCTTAACTGCATCTGAGCCGGCAGGAATATCATACTCTAATTCAATCGTGGCGGGAATTGCATATTGCTTTTCTTTCAGCAAGGTTAATATCTCTTTGATTGGCGTGTCGCCCTGGCCCCACGGCATGTTAACGCCCCCGTTTGCTTTTGTTTTGCGATCCTTAATGTGCAGGGATGTTATTCTGTCGTGCTTTGCTTCAATCAATGCTAATAAAGTTTCTTTCGTATTGTTGCCACCTGCTGCTATATAGTGGCCACAATCCAGGTTCATTGAATTGTATGGCGACTGGCTTAAAGCAACATCCCATGCGGTATCTGTCGCCTGCGTATGAGCATGATACCCGATGTACATTTTCTGCTTTAAACCAAGATCCCCAAGCCGTTTTGAATGGGCAGGATCTACAGGCAATTCCACAGTAACAGACCGTGCGCCCAATGCTTTTGCAGCCTTCATCGCATATTCGATCTCTGCATCTGTGTTATTAGAGTTTAATGCATTTGGCTTGAAAGCATAAATATCAACACCTGTTTTGTTGTACATTTTCTTTAGCTCCGCAAACTTATCCATTGAAACGGCGGAACGCCAGTCAGCTACCGTTTTTTCATAAGCACTCAACTGTGCTTTTTGCTCATCCGTAATTTTAGGAGGTTGCCCCGGTGTACGAGGCGGCATCTTAACCAGGTTAACTGGCTTACCTGCAAATTCTTCTACCACATCACCCATCAGCTCGATAGCAGTAATACCGCTTTCTTTAATATATTGAAGAAGTTGCGCCGCGTCGGCAGGCATGCTCCGGAATGAATACGTTATTACCCCGATTTGCACTCCGGCATATTTTGAATTTCGGTTTGCTGTGAAGAAAGAAGGTTTGGTCCAGGCATTCGGACCGGTTAGTGCTAAACCCAGGGAAGCTAACGATCCTTTAATCAGAAAATCACGGCGGGATTGATTGGTGGCTTTGTTATTATTTACAGGCATAATGGAAGCATTTAAAAATGAATTTTTGCATATTAAATATACGCCTTCATAATAAGGTGAAAAAATTATGATGAAAGGTTGAGCATTTATAGTTGTCGCAGATCTTTAAATAGTTATTGCCTCACAGTCAACTCCAGTTTTGCTTCAGAATCTGTTATTAGGTTTATGCCTAATAACTACTGAACGCTTCTTTATATAAAAACAACTCTTTATGCAAAAAACTATTAAGTGCCTGCTAGCATGCATGTTTGTGATGCTTTTTTCTAATTGCTATGCACAAACAGGATTGCGCCTGGTTAAAACTTTACCGGTAGGGGGTGTAGGAGGATGGGATTACCTGGCAATTGGCCCGGTGAATGATTGGCTATATGTAAGCCATGGCACGCAGGTGAATATTTTGAATAAAAAGACCGGCGATTCAATCGGTGTTATTGAAAATACTACGGGGGTACATGGAATTGCTTTTGATGTGGTAAACAGCAAAGGGTTTACCAGCAACGGAAAACTGAATAACGTAACAGTTTTTGATATAAATACAAACAAAGTGTTGGAACAGGTGCCGGTGGGCGAGAACCCCGATGCGATTATCTATGAATCTTTTTCGCAAAAGATCATCACTTGCAATGGCCGCAGTAAAGACCTGAGTATTATTGACCCGGTGCAAAATAAATTGATTGGAGCGGTAAATGTTGGAGGCAAACCCGAAGCTGCGGTAAGTGATGGAGCAGGAATGCTTTATGTAAATGTGGAAGACAAGAATGAGATAGTGGCTGTGGATACAAAAACATTTAAAGTACTTCACCATTGGAGTATTGCACCAGGCGAAGAACCTACCGGGCTGGCTTTTGATGCTGTCAATAAGCGCCTTTTTTCTGGTTGTGATAAATTATTAATAGTAACCGATGCAATAACCGGGCGCAAGGTTGCGGGAATAGTAATTGGCGAAGGCTGTGATGGGGTGGCCTTTGATCCCGCGACAAAAAATATTTATACATCTAACGGCGAAGGTACCCTTACAGTGATTCATGAAGACAGTCCCGATAAATATTCTATCATTGAAAATGTGGCTACTAAAAAAAGCGCAAGAACAATTGCTTTAGATAGTTCCAGTCATCTTATCTATTTGCCAGCAGCCGATTTTGAAGCAGCCGGTCCAAATAAAGGCGAGCGTCCTAAAATGAAGGCCGGCACGTTCCAGATTTTAGTAATGGGGAAATAGGGTAAAACAGCAACACAAAGCTTACTGGCAATTGGCTCAAACTTAAAATGATATAAGCGATCAATCCAGCTAACAACTATGCTCAAGCGTTTTTTTGTTATTTCGTTTTTTAGTTTCATCATAGCGAACTGCCAGGCACAAACACGCCCATTAAATTATTACGTGGACAGTGCCCTGCGCAATAGTCCGCTGCTAAAGGATTACCAGCTACAGGTGTTGTCTTCGCAGTACGATAGCCTTTTATTGCTGGCAGCTTACAAGCCACAGGTTACAGGCAATAGTTTTAATTCTTATGCGCCGGTGATACATGGATATGGCTATGATGAGGCGATCACAAACGGAGCAAATTTCAGTGCATTAATCGGGGTAAATAAACAATTGATGAATCACAAATTGGTGAGTGCGCAGGTAGAAAGTATTCGCTTGCAAAACCAAAAGCTCAGCAACAATTATAAGATCACCGAACAGGACTTGCAGCGTACCATCGCTACACAATACATCACTACTTACGGAGGTCAACAGCAATTAAAATTTAACAGGGAGGTACAACAATTACTTTCAAATGAAGAAGCTATATTAAAAAAGCTTACGCAGCAGAATGTGTATAAGCAGGCAGACTATCTTGCCTTTCTCGTAACACTGCAACAGCAGCAATTGTTAGTGAAACAGATAAGCATTCAATTAGATAATGATCTTGCCACGCTAAACTACCTAACCGGAATTATAGATACGGCCAGTGTTGAACTCGAGGATCCGGACCTAAAGTCACCGGTACTGCCTCAAATAAATAATTCTGTTTTCTTTCAGCAATATTCAATTGATAGTATGAATTTGGTCAATAGTAAACTGTTGGTTGGCCTTGCATATAAACCAAAAATAAATCTGTTTGCGGATGCAGGTTATAATTCAAGTCTTGCTTATAAGGCATATAAAAATTTTGGAACCAGTTTCGGTATAAGTGCAACCATCCCGCTTTACGATGGCAAACAACGAAAATTGCAGGAAAATAAAATTGTAATAGCTGAAAGGACAAGGCAAAATTACAAGTCATTTTTTACCGATCAATATACACAGCAGATCGCACAGTTTACGCGGCAATTGCGGGCCACCGAGGAGCTGATCAATGACATCAATAATCAATTGAAATATTCAAAAAGCCTGGTAGAAGTAAACGGCCGGTTGTTGCAAACAGGAGAGGTGAGGATAGCGGATTATATCCTGTCGCTTAACAACTACCTGGCGGCAAAAAATCTTGTGACGCAAAATATGATCAGCCGCCTGCAAATTATTAACCAGGTAAATTATTGGAACCGGTAAAACGATGAAACAACTTTTAATATACCTTCTTGTATTGCTTGTGTTGCCTTGTTGTAAGCACAACGAAGAAGCCGAAGAAACCGAACCTGCGGAAGGTGCAACGCCCGTTACGGTTACTACAGTAAGTCATGAACCGATGCAGGAATTTATAACACTAAATGCAACTTCTGCATATTTGCAAAAATGGCCGGTGAAGGCAAACGCAACCGGTTACCTGCAAGCGGGCAACCTTCAGTTGAACCAGTATGTAAATATTGGCCAGCAGCTTTATACAATACAAACAAAAGAAGCTAAGAGCATCGGCAATGCTATCAATGTACTGGATTCAACATTCAGGTTTACGGGCATCAATCACATCAAAGCCAATGGGGCAGGGTTTATCTCGCAGCTCGATCACCAGGGCGGCGACTATGTACAAGATGGCGAACAACTGGCGTTGATCACCGATACACGGAGCTTTGTTTTTTTATTAGATATGCCTTATGAATTGCGGCCATACATTTTGAACAAAACTTCCTTGCAAATGGAACTGCCAGACGGGGAAGTATTGGCAGGTATGATCAGTGGTAACATGCCGGCAATGGACATCGGTTCACAAACACAGCACATTATATTAAAGGTGAAATCAACCCACCAGTTACCAGAGAATCTTATTGCAAAAGTAAAGCTGGTAAAGACCAGTAAAGCTATGGCCAACTCGTTACCCAAGGCCGCTATATTAAGCGATGAAACCCAAGCAGAATTTTGGGTAATGAAAATGACCGACAGCGCCACAGCCGCAAAGGTGATCATTGAAAAAGGTATTGAAACAAACGATATGGTGGAGATATTATCACCTGTTTTTTCTGCCAATGATAAAATTTTACTTACTGGTAATTATGGCTTAAGTGATACGGCCAAAGTGAAAATCGTTCAATAAAGCCGATGAAAAATTTCTTCCTCACTTATAAACATCCCGTCGCAGTGATGCTGGCGCTCATCATTATGGGCGGCCTGTTTTTTTATTCCAAATTGCCTACATCGCTGTTCCCGGAAATTACTTTTCCAAAGATAAAAGTTATCGCAGATGCCGGCCTGCAGCCGGTAAATAAAATGATGGTGACTGTTACGAAGCCACTGGAAAATGCGATCAAACAGGTGCCCGATCTGCAGGTAATACGAAGTACAACCAGCAGGGGTAGCTGCGAAATTTCTGCCTTCATGGACTGGAATGCTGATATCGATCTTAGCCAGCAAAGGATTGAATCAAAGATCAGCCAGGTAAAAAATGAATTACCCTCCGGCGTACAAATCACTGTGGAGAAAATGAACCCTTCTATTTTACCAGTGATGGGTTATACATTGGTAAGTCACAACAAATCGCCCATCGAATTAAAGCAGCTTGCATTGTACACCATCAAGCCTTTCCTCTCACAAGTAGCAGGTGTTTCAGAGATAAGAATTATTGGGGGTAAATCAAAGGAATACCAGCTCACCCTGGATGCACAGAAAATGAGCACGCTTGGTATTACACCAGACAGCATCACGAATGCATTGAATGAAACTAATTTCATCCGGTCAAATGGATATTTATCAGATTACCGGTACCTGTACCTTACCATAACGGATGCCACGGTGCATACAATAAATGACCTGCAGGACCTTATTATAAAAAATGATGGCAGAAGGGTTGTGCAGGTAAAAGATATAGCCACGGTCACTGTCAGCGAAGCGGTGGAATTTACAAAGATCAATGCCAATGGGCACGAAGGAATTTTAGTAGCAGTGATAAAGCAACCTAACAGTAACCTCGTGGATGTGGCGGCACAAATGAATGAAAAAATAAAGGCGCTTAAAAATATTTTGCCAAAAGGCGTAACCATTCAACCCTATTATAACCAGTCAGATTTTGTACAGGATTCTATTCGGAGTGTAAATGATAGCTTGTGGATCGGGCTTGCTCTTGCTATTATGGTAGCCATCATTTTTTTACGATCGCTTAAAGCAAGCGCTACGATACTGATAACTATTCCAGTCACGCTTTCACTCACATTGATCATTTTGTATGCCATCGGCTATACATTAAACATAATGACATTGGGCGCTATTGCCGCAGCCATCGGTCTCATCATTGATGATGCCATTGTAGTAGTGGAACAGATCCATCGCACCCATGAGGAACATCCCGAAGACTCGTCCAAAACACTCGTACAAAAAGCCATCAAATATTTATTTCCGGCAATGCTGGGGTCATCCATCAGCACGATGGTGATATTTATTCCCTTCGTGATGATGAGTGGCGTAGCGGGCGCGTATTTTAAAGTAATGACAGATACAATGATCATTACACTGGTATGTTCTTTTTTAGTGACATGGCTGGGCTTACCAGTCATTTATCTTTTATTGACAGGAAACAAAACGAGAGCCATTAGTGAAAAGCAACGCTTAAAAAAAGTAAAGAAATCCAGCCGGCATCATACTGTTAAGCGACAAGGGTGGGTAGCATTCTTTATTCATAAGCCATACCTAAGCTTTCTCTTCCTGGTACTGTTAGGTATTTCAACTTTCTATATTTATCCGCGGCTTGAAACCGGTTTTCTACCTGAGATGGATGAAGGAAGTATCGTGTTAGACTATACTTCTCCACCCGGCACTTCTCTGGAAGAAACAGACAGGATGTTGCGGGAAGTAGAGAAGATCATCAATACGATACCAGACGTGGAAGCCTACAGCAGGAGAACGGGTACGCAGATGGGTTTTTTTATTACGGAGCCCAATAATGGCGATTACCTTATCCAACTAAAAAAGGACAGGAAGCATACAACCGATGAAGTGATCAATGATATACGCACGCAGGTAGAATCAACCCAACCAGCACTGCGGGTTGATTTTGGACAAGTGATCGGCGATATGCTTGGCGACCTGATGACTTCTGTGCAACCCATAGAAATAAAACTGTTTGGCGATGATCCAAAAATATTGCAGGAGTTATCGCGGCAGGTTGCAGAAGTGGTAACGAACGTGCGTGGAACGGCAGATGTTTTTGACGGTATTGTGATAGCAGGCCCATCCATTAGTATAACTCCGGATAATGAGCGGCTCGCTCAATTTGGTATAACACCAGCTAATCTCCAGGTGCAATTGCAAACGGCATTGGAAGGAAGTATTACCGGTAATATTATGGAGCAGGAACGACAGACAAATATAAGAATGGTGTATCCGGGCAACCGGAAATTAAGCGCTGCGGATATTAACCAGTTGCAAATATTTTTACCAACCGGAAAACTAAAACCTATCACCGAATTGGCCACAGTAAAAATAAGTGCAGGCGATGCCCAGGTGGAAAGAGAAAACCTGCAGGCAATGGGCGTTATCAGTGCAAGGCTCGAAAACCGTGACCTTGGCGGTACAATAAACGAGATACGGCAAAAAGTTGGATCGTCCATCAGTTTACCACAAGGGTACCACATAGAATATGGCGGCGCTTATGCGGAACAGCAGCGGTCCTTCAGTGAATTACTGATGATATTAATTACTTCAAGCTTGCTGGTATTTGGAGTTATCTTGTTTTTATTTAGAGATTTTAAAGTGGCGGTAGCGATTCTCCTGGTCGCTGTGTTTGGTATCTCGGGCAGTTATCTTGGATTATATCTTACCGGCACCGCTTTAAATGTTGGCAGTTATACCGGGCTCATCATGATCGTTGGCATCATTGGGGAGAATGCAATTTTTACTTTTCTTCAATTCAGGGAGGCGTTGCAAACAAGGTCAGTAGATGAGGCGATCATTTATGCAATATCTACAAGACTGCGGCCTAAGTTGATGACAGCGATCGGGGCCATTGTTGCATTAGCTCCGCTGGCACTTGGTATAGGTACCGGCGCACAGTTGCATCAGCCCTTAGCCATTGCCGTGATAGGAGGGTTCATTGTTGCGATGCCATTATTGCTAATTGTGTTGCCAAGTTTGTTGGGTTTATTGTATAAAAATTATGTGGCGGTTGCAGAATAAGGAGCTTTTATATTACTATCGTAAAGGTTTACAACGCTAACGGGTTAGATGATACCGGCGACGGCGATAACCCCCCAAGCAATTAAATCCGGCTCACAAAACTTAACAATTTCAAACCTCGTAAAATTTCCATCTTTGCAAAATAAATGCAAGTATAAATTCTATGGAAGATAGGAAAAACACCTCGCCACATATTCTTAATACCTCCTCCAATTTATTGGGTATTTGTTTTATTGTGCTTACTTCGCTCCGGTTATTAAAGTTGCAGGGCGGTACCGTGATCGATGAATTTACAACTGCCGCAATGATTTTATTTATGGTAAGCAGTCTGCTTTCTTTTTTAGCTATCCGTAGCAAAAGTAAATTTGGCGAGCGTTACGAGCGTATTGCGGATATATGTTTCCTTATTGGTTTGATCTGTCTTTTCGGAACCACTATGCTAATCACGTTCAATGTTATAAAATAAAAATAAGGGTATGCCATCCTGGTTAATATTTGCTTTATTGTCCGCCTTCTTTGCTGCACTTACTGCGATATTTGCGAAAGCGGGTTTGAAAGATGTCAACTCCGATCTTGCAACTGCTATTCGTACCGCTATCATATTATTCATCACCTGGGGTATTGTGCTTATGAGAGGCAAAGCAACTGAGTTGCCCGGCATATCAAAAAGTAATTGGTTGTTCTTAACCCTCTCAGCTATAGCGACGGGGCTTTCCTGGTTATTTTATTACAGGGCACTTCAGTTAGGTAAAGCATCTGAAGTGACGGCTATTGATAAGGGCAGTATCGTTTTCACCATACTATTGTCATTCTTATTTTTGAAAGAGCCGGTTACCGCAAAGGTTCTCGTGGGAGCGGCTTTGGTATTTGCAGGAATGCTTGTTATTGTATGGAAGTGATATGGGCCATTGTCTGAATTTGGATTTTTTGGATTAAGGGATTAATGGATTTCGTGTCCACTACATATCATCAGATCAACTATTTTAATCAAACGAATCATCGTTCAAACCAGCATCCTGTCCATCCTGTAAATCCGAAAAAATCCTGTTCTGCAATCATCTTGTCCATCATGAAAATGCCGTCTGAATTTGGATTTTTTGGATTAAGGGATTAATGGATTTCGTGTCCATTATATATCATCAGATCAATCATTTAATCAAACAAATCATCGTTCAAATCAGCATCCTG
>JBDSAP010000181.1:0-5881 GCA_039922055.1 Ferruginibacter sp. | reverse complement strand
CTGCTGATTTATTTATTTCACACCGCACCTGGTGACCACTCCAACCATTCACATTAATTATCGTCCACTCCTAATAAATTAGTTTAACTACTAATCAATTAGTAGTATATTGCATTTAAATTTATTTACATGGTGAAATTAGCTAAGCGTGAAGAACAGATTATGCAGGTGTTCTGGGATTTAAATAAAGCCTTTATCAGGGATATCATACCTCAGCTACCAGATCCGAAACCGCATTACAATAGTGTTGCAACTATGGTAAAAATCCTGGAGGAGAAAGGATTTCTTGATCATGAAACGGCGGGAAATATGCATGCTTACTTTCCGGTTATCAGCCGCGAGGATTACCAAAAATTTGCACTGAAAGATATTGTAAGCCAGTATTTTGATAACTCTTATCCACGTATGCTTGCCTTTTTTGCCAAAGAACAAAAGCTTACCGATAAAGAACTAAACGAGATTGTAAATATCATTAAAAACGATAACCAATGATCCCATATATATTGTATGCTTCACTGATCCTTACAGCCTGTCTTATTTTTTATAAGCTGCTCCTGCAAAAAGAAACTTTTTTTCGTTTGAACAGGTTCGTGCTACTCGCCTGCATGTTGCTGGCTTTTATCTTGCCTGTGTTGCAGGTACCGCAACAAATGTCGTTTAGAAAAGCGCCTGTTTCAGCAGAGACGATTTTGCCCGAAAACGCTCCCTTTAAGGGCAATGTAAATCAGCCGGCCGTAAATACTGTAGATAAAATAGTTAGCGAGCCAGAGCAAAAAACTCCTGTGTTCAACCTTGAAAAAGGCCGCCAGTGGCTCATCTACCTGTATTGGTTTGGTGTCATCGTGTTTGGACTCAACTTTTTGATGCAGGTGATAGTACTGCTTTACAAAGCTTATACAAGGCCTGTAATTATAGACGGCAAATTTCGCATTGTAGAGATCGCCGGGGATAAGGCTCCCTGCTCATTTGGTAACAACATCTTTATCAATCCTGAAAAATATGACTGGGAAACTTACAACCAGGTATTGCTTCATGAGAAGATCCATATTGAGCAAAAACATACCCTTGATCTGTTGCTTGCAGAGATCGTCCTTGTCTTTCAATGGTTCAATCCCTTTGCATGGCAATGGAGAAAAGAACTGGAAAAAAACCTGGAATTTTTTACAGATGAAAAGCTGCTGCAACATGACGCCGTTGAAAAGGAAAGCTATCAAATGAGCCTCGTTAAAGTAGCAGCGCCGCATTTTCCGCTTAGTCTTACAACAAATTATAATCAATCACTTCTCAAAAAAAGATTACTCATGATGAACTCAAAAAAATCAAACGTGCATACGATCTGGAAATACTTTTTCCTGTTACCGCTAATGGTAGTTTTTGTATGCCTTTTTAATGAACCTGTAGCCAATAGTCAAACCGTAGCGAGCAAGGTAAAAAAGAAGACACAAGAACATAACAGCACCGAAATGAAAACGGAAGGAAGCTGGTTCGCTACCATAAAGGGAGAGAGAATCAGTTTCCAGTTCGGGAGCGATGACCAGGAAAATTTCCATAACAGAAATAGTTTTTTGGTCAGTGACTTCAAGGATCTTCCAAGAGATAAACAAGGTGTTTTCTCATTAGCCCGCGAAGCAGGTACGATGGAGTTTACAGGCAAATTCGAAGGCGACCAGGGAACGGGCAAATATAAATTTACGCCAGATAAAAGTTATAGTGATGCGATGCAAAAGGAAGGAATTGATGCTACAAAAGATAATGACCTGATGGCGCTCTTCCTGGTAAATTTAAAACGCTCTTATGTAACAATGCTTAAAAATAAAGGATATACGGATTTGGATAAATACAAACTAAGTTCGCTTGCAGTACTGGATGTAAATGAAGGCTATATCACATCAATAAAGGAAGCGGGTTTTGCGGATATCGATCTCGGCAACCTGGTTCAATTCAGATCGCTTGCTATTGATAAAGCTTACATCGATGAAATACGCAAAGCAGGATATGAGCACCTTACACCGGATAAGGTGATCACATTTAAAGCACAGGGCATCGACCTGATTGCTTTTAAGGCGCTGAATATTGACAAGGACTTTATTAACTCTTTCAAAGAAGTTGGATACACCAATCTTTCAAACAGTGACCTTATTTCGATGAAGGCTTTGGGTGTAACACCGGAGTTTGCAAAAAGCTTTCGTAATGCAGGCTATACAAATATTAAAGCGGACGACCTTGTTGGTTTAAAGGTTCAGAACGTAACGACAGACCTGGTTAAGCAATACAAAGACCTGGGATTTGAAAACATAGACCTCGATGTTGTGATGGGAGCAAAGGTAACGGGTACGTCTCCTTCCTTTATTAAATCGATGAGGGAAAAAGGCCACAACATGAAGAGCCTTGAGAAATATATTGCGTTGAGATCAGTTCTTGGTAATTGAGTTAATTATTTCAAATCATTATAAAAGGGAAGTAGCAGGGACATTGGTGATGTAGCAATCTTAGCAGTTGGGCATTTTTCAATCATTTTTATAGCCATGAAAATAATTGTGCCCGGTAAAAAATTGCCTATCCACTTTGTTCCTGCTATTTTTTTATGTCAGTATTTACCACCGCCCAAAGTACAGGTGCCGGCAAAGGCAAGAATGCTCGAAAGCTATGGTATCGGCATAGCGCTTTGCCCCAAATGTAAGTTGGAAACTATGGAACTGATTGCCACCTTTAACGGGGTAGCTTAGTAAAAACCTACGACCATCCCCCGGATACAAAACAAGGCATCGCCATAAACAAAAACAACGGAAATATGAGGAAAATGAATTTACCGGCCATCAAAAAAATCCAGTTTTAATGGCTTACACGGGTAGCAAAAATGCCCTGATAACAGCTTTTTATTTCAGGGCACTTTTTTGGGACATTTCTTCTACCCGGATAAATGTTGGCGGAGTTTTTATATTTTTCTTCTTTTAGGATTTTGACGATTAGAAAAAAGGGAAAGTATTTGGATACTGTCATCTTGTATTCGGTAATACATGGTGTTGAATTTTAAAATTGTAACCCGAAAAATCCTTTCTTATCCGATTTAGAAAAAATCGAGGGTTTCGTGAAATTAAACCCACAATACTTTCTATTTTTTGAGACAACTTTTGAATTTCTTTTCTTGTAAAATTGTTTTCAAGATATTCGATTGTCTATCAAGTTCGTCCAATGCATGGTCCGTCCACAAGATTTTATAACCATTTTTCATAAATTTTTCTTGCGGATAAATGAGGGTTTTAGTTTATTATTATCTGCATCTTTAATTCCCTTCATAATAGAGGTTTTTTCTTCATCTTGAGTTGTTTCCCACCAATCCTTAGTCTCTGTTTTTCTAAATTCAAGTAATTTATCAATAACAACTTTATCATCTAAAGAAGATAACCATTGGATAAGTTCGATCTTTTTATCAAGTATTTGAGTGTCAGCTTTCATATTCTAAATTTTATACTTCAAATTTATAAAATAAAGTCAAGTATAGAACGGCTACCATAAAATTTCGCCCAACGAATAGGTTTGCCATCAATTTTGTGTTGAGAGATGGAACAGTGCAGGATTGCCGACGGGCCGTTTCGTACAGTTGAGGCCCGGCTCAATTAAAATGGAACAAAGCCTATGATTTATACAAACGACTGGCAATGTTTAGTCGTCAGGGAGGGTAGAGGTTTCAAACAAGGTTAATTGCATACCAGATGGATCCTGCATTCTTTGCACCCTGCTCCAGGGTGCTTGTTTTACGTCAGCAAGTTTGGTGGCGCCTGCTTCAATAAGTTTGGCTTCTGCATTGGAAATTGCCTCGCCTATATTAAACGCTAAACGAACTGGGCCTGCTATTCTTTTACCTACTTCTATCTCGTCAATTTTAGCAGCATGGTTGCTATCGATCAATTCCAGCGATGCCCTGCCGGCATCGAAGATGATGCCATTGCCGGTTGGCTCGTGCCATTCTTTGGATGTTTCAAGGCCAAACGATTCCCTGTAAAATTTAATAAGTTCATCAAGGTTGTCAACGGTGAGTATGATTCTTAGTTCTTTTGATTTCATAATTTGTTTTTTGGAGGAAATAAAATATTGATTAACGAATGCTCATACCCGCCGAATCAGTCGCTCCATAAAGATCGACTGTACAAGAGTGCGACGCCACTGAAGCAACATAGTAATTCTGTCGCCGGGTACATCATTTTTTTCTTAACTGCTATTTAAAGTTTCACAAATTTTAAATGCATGATCCTGCCGGAGTTTACTTCAAAACCGGTTACCTGGTTTTTATTGTTTCTTAACATCTTCACATGACTAATCCACCAATGGTCGCTTGTTAAATGTTCCTGGTTTACCACGTGGATGGCGGCGTCATTGTATTTGCTGTTGGTGAATACCAGGTGATGATCTTTTAATTCGATGCCATATTTACAATCAAGCTCGGGACAGTAATAAGTGCCTGTAAATGTTCGTAACAATTGATCGCTTTGGGTAGTGTCACTTTTATACTTTATAAGATGATAAAACTCGTCTGGTGTTTTAATATCAACAATAGTGTCTTTACCTTTTATGCTGAAGACAAATTTGACCGGTGGGTAATTAAATATTTCGAAACTGTCTTTCGAAGCAGAGACTAACACATTTTGGTCATTGAAAATGTGGTAGTATAATTTGCTGTCTTTTATCTCGATTTTTAAAGGCAATCCCTGGTCGGCAATATAATCACCTACAAATTTCTTCAGTCGTACGCTGTCTTTTAAGATCATGGCCGTGCTGTCTTTTTTGGCTGGGGAAGTGTCCTCTTTTTTTTGTGTGGTGTCTTTTATCAGGAGTTGCATCATTTTATCTGCCACGTCATTGGGATTGAAATTACCTGCATTGCTAAAGACCATAAAACCCATTTTAAGATCCGGCAAAACCGTGACGTATGTTCTGTAACCTGCATCGCCGCCATTGTGTGAATATTGTTTCCAGCCCCGGTAAGTATCTACCGAAATGCCTGCCGCATACGATATTTCTTTACCGTTGTTGAGCCTTGTCTTTTTTGTAAGTGAGTCGATCGTTTGCTGGTTACCGGTTTTATGATCATAAAAATTCATCAGCCATTTGCTCATGTCTTTTATATTGGTAAACAAACTTGTGGCGCCTGCATTGGAATAACTTAAGATGCTGTTTGCGAAATGAGCGCTATCTTTTTGATCATAAGAATAGGCACGGTTCTTTTCAATTTCTGTATAATCATCATGAAAATGCGTGTTGCCCATGCCGAGTGGTTTGAAGATGGCGGAATCCGTAAATTGACGGAGCGACTGGCCGCTAACAGACTTTACGATTTCGGCAAGCATAGTAAACCCACTGTTTGAATAACTGTATTCTTCGCCGGGATTGAAATTAAGCGCCTGTTGTTTGCTCAGCACTTTCACAATATGCTCCTGCGTAATTACATCATCCAGCCTTGTGCCGGATATAGCAAGTAACTGCCACTGATCCCTGATGCCGCTGGTATGATTTAATAGATGTTGGATAGTGATCTTTTGCTTGAGGTCCGGAAACCACGGAAGCCATTTATGGATATCATCATTGAGGTGCAGTTTGCCCTGTTGCGCCAGTAAAATGATTGACCATGCTGTAAATTGTTTGGACACGGAAGCCATGTGAAAGATAGTGGCTGGTGTGTTGGCAATGGTATATTCAAGATTGGCCGAACCGTATCCTTTTGCGAAAACAAGACTATCACCGATTACAATGCCCACTGCGCAACCCGGCACGAACGGATTATGCCATTGCGCATAAATGCTGTCGATCTTTTTTACCGTAGAGTCCGGCAATGCCTGGCTGAATACAGTTGGGGTGAGCAGGAAAATGAACACTAAAAGCGACA
>JBDSAP010000180.1:0-2558 GCA_039922055.1 Ferruginibacter sp. | reverse complement strand
TATGACATCCCCTGCAATACTCTTTACTTCTTCCATATTTCCTTTCTCTATTTCTTCTTTCATGTCTATCAATAATTCTTTATTCACTTCAGAAAAATTATTAACAAAGTTCAGCGGGTTTTGAATTTCATGCGCAATGCCTGCGGTGAGTTCGCCTAGTGAAGCCATTTTTTCTGATTGAACTAATTGCGCCTGGGTGGACTTTAATTGGTGATAAGCTGTTTCAATTTCTTTTTTTGATTTGGCCCGTTGTTTATTTACCCGGTACATAAACCCAATGATAGCAAGTAATAACAACAGGCCTCCAATAAAAAAATAATTTTTTATGGCAGACTTATATTCTCTTATGGCAGCATCCTTTTCTCTTTGTTTTTCCAGTTGTTTAAATTGCTGCTCGCTGGTAAGTACCTGTATACTTTTTAATGTTTCCTGCCCCGCTATACTATCCTTAAATAATCGTTCAAAAGTCATGTATTTAACGGCGCTATCGTATTTGTGCCGCTCGTTGTACAAAGTAGCAAGCAGGCCACTCGACGATGCCACTAAACTTAAATAAGAATATTTAGATGCGCCATCATAAACTTTATAAGCATAAAGAAATGCGGAATCTTTTTGACCGGCTTTCTGGTAAGTATTGGCGAGCGCCAATACAAAATCATAGTAATTGTCAAACCTTTTACCGTCAATGGATGTAGCCATTGCGATCGTATAATAGAAGGCTGCCGAATCGTATTTCCCTTTCATAGAAAAGTACCCGCCCAGGCCGCCAGCACCCAATTGCGCCCATAAATTAGCATAAGAAGTGTTTCTACCCAGTCCATAAATTTTGCCGTAAAAAAACCGCACAGAATCAGGTTTGTTTATTTTCTTACTGCTATAATAGACAGCCAGCGAGTTGTACTGAGATAACCTATAGTAGCTGGTATCTTTTAAGCCCTTGATACCATTATTGTCCAGAATTAATTGCCTTCTGCTCAATGTCGCAGCGGCCATGTTCATATCGCCTATCTTCATGTAAATGGTCGTCACTATCCGTAGTGTATTGAATAAAGCGATACTGTCTCCACTCTCGATAGCCAGCACTTCGTTCTTTAATAATAAGTTTAGCGAAGGGCTTAACTTTCCCTTCTGAAAATAGTTTTGGGCCTGGTCATATCTTGCCGCTGAAAGCCCTTTGATGTAACCGATCTTTTCTGCTACTGTTATTGCTTCCGCCAAAAAAACTTCCGCAGAGTCATTCTTTGTGATGCTTTTAGAATAAACCGAACCGGTTTCAATAAGATAATTTACAAAGTTACTGTCAGGCTTTAACCTGCCGGCTTCTATCCTGGTCTTATCTACGGATACTTCTTGCGCTTTTGATACAGCGGTGAATAGGAATAAAAAAAAGATGCTATAAAACTGTTTTTTCATTTGATTTAATTGCAGGTAATTCAAATTGAAATATTGTTCCTTCACAAGGATCGTTTTCACTTTATCTCTCCTCCATGTGCCTTGATAATATCATAACTCAAACTCAATTCCAGTCCCGTACCCTGCCCTTGCTTTAGAGTAAGGTCCATAAAATGATTTTTCTAAATATAATTCAAATTTTCTTTTGCCTCTATCAGCCTGCTTTCAGTTAACCTGAAAATACGTACCATCAATTTCATTACAGGTGGTATGCATCATTCTTTTTTCAATCCCAATTTAATTCCCTTGCAGCCCGAAGATTTTTGGAGCCAGATTCGAACAATCCGAAAAAATGATTGAAAGATAATGAGGAGGAGGGCATTAATTTTATAGGCAGAAAATTTTTGTCTCGGATGAATCAATGAGTGATTGTCAAATTATTTCCTGGAGCTACGGTGAAATTTACCCCAGGCCGGATATTTAAAGTTCTGCATGTTACATCGCCATTTCAGTAAACTTTTATGTTGAAGGCTCCTTGATCCAAAATGGATAAGCAACCCAATTTCATATTATAGGCTTAACAACTTGCCATCGTATACTGTCAGAAGTATGCTCCATATTAATCCCACTGCTAACAACCATAGCTTGCGAAGGCAAATGTGATAGTGAGGGACATAATTAAGTCTAACTAAAAAGGTAATTTATTTTCTTGTAGATCGTTTTTATCATCTTCTTCGTTCCATATTTTAAGGCAGGGACAATACTCTTTGAAAACACAATCCGGAGCATAACCGGTACAAAAATCAAAGCCCATTGTTCCGCTGTTCACAACGTCCGTTTTTGAATTCAATGTATCCACAGTCATGGTATATGCAATTGCCAATGGCAATTCTTCGGGGAGATGAATATCAAGATTCCAGGTAAACATCATTTGCGTAAAAGCTTTTAATACCTCTTTTATTTCATCATCATTCAATTGCTCCGGAGGCGGAAAATTAATGGCATCCAATCCGCAGTAATAACCGAAACTGTGCACTGGTTCCTTTCCTTCCAACCAGTTTTCAACTTCTGTAATGTGTTCTTCAAAAGATGGCGCCCGCTCATCTTCCAAAGGAATTTCAGTGCGGTGTGCAGCGATGATGTCTGCTAGTAAGTGGGCGAGATAT
>JBDSAP010000179.1:0-15127 GCA_039922055.1 Ferruginibacter sp. | reverse complement strand
ATCAAAGGGTGGCTACCTACACCAGCTATAAGTTTCAACGAAATAATCTGTTTCTTTTTTACTCAGGCAAGTATAAAAATCTGTCATAGAAAACGTTTGAGACATCAGTGGAAAATGAGGCGGACATTGCGGATGCAATTCCACGCATTATGGCGCCTTGTTATACTTTTTCCATATTTCTATTTCCCCATCATTTACCCTTAACTGCAGGATGTGTTTTTCATCTTCCACATTAATCACATAAGTGGGCTTGCCACCAGAGTTGAAGGTCTCTACTTCATTTACGTAGGTAATCTTAAAATCATAGTACTGACGTTTTACAAGGTCTCGTAATGACGGGCTCATCTTGTCTTCCGCGTAACCTTTCAAAGTGCCTACCTGTGCACCCTTCGTATTATAGTATACGATTGTCCGAACGTTGTCCTCCATAAAAAATGCTGCAAAGCCATCGGCGATTACGGACCATTTTTCGTTTACTCCTTTCTTGTATGACCTTGAAAAAGACTTCAGCGCTTTAGTGCTGATGTTTTTTACAATGTCAGCATTTTCTCCAACCGGTGTAATTGAATCGCCACGTAAAGCGGTTTCGGCTGGATCTGAATTGGCGTTAAAATTTAACTGTCGGGCATATAAGCCGCTTGTTGCTACCAGGACCGAAATGAATCCGGCCACAAAGGCAAAAATTAATTTTTTCATTGTTGTAAGTTTGAATTGTTTGTGTAATTGTTTGTTTTCCCAGGCTTCCTGCTGCAGCAAAAGCTGTTTCAAAATATTAGTCGCCACACACACATTAGGGGGAAACAATCATCCTTCTATTTATTTCAGAAAAACATTATCTGTTCGTTGTCGCTAAAAAAGCTTCTTAAGTTTTAATCTAATTATTCTTGTGAAAGATTGAAGCCATTCATTATATAGAAAACAGCAGTGGGTTGAGGGAAAACCCCGGAAGAAAAACGAATATTTTATTCTTATCTTTATTATCTTACTTAAATAGATAATATATATAATGAATTTTGATACGCCTGGTTTTATTTCTGAAGATGAAGATATTATCATGAATCTGCGGCAAAATAGCGTGGCCAAACGCAAGGCAGAAGAAGAATTATTTAACAGGTATATGTATTTTATAAGAGAGGGAATGAATAAATATTCATTGCCTGAAGATGACTCTTTCGATGCATACGCCGATACCATCCTGCAGGGTATTGGCAATATTGTTTCAGGCATTTTTGAAAAAAGATCATCACTTAAAACATACCTTTTTAAAATTTTCAGCAATAAATGTGTTGACCTCATTCGAAAAAAAACGACCAATAAAAGCAGCGTTCATCAAACGGCGCCAATTTCCGATATGCTCTTTATGCTGGCCGATTCCGCTAAAACAATTGTACAGCAATTGGTAGAGCGATCAGACATCAATGTACTAAAGAAAAAACTTGGCGCCCTTGGAGATAACTGCAGGCAACTGCTCGGCTTATTTGCCGAGGGATATACGGACAGGGAAATAGCACAAGTGATGGAATATAAAACACCTGACGTAGTTAAAACAAGCCGGTTAAGATGCCTGGAAAAATTACGCCAACTGTATAATAATAAAACTGATTGAAAATGGAAGACATGGAATATATCGACAGCTACTTTAAAGGATCGAAGGACGAGGATGAAAAAGTAAGGTTTGAGGATCGCATCCGGGAAGATGAGGATTTTGCGGCGGAAGTAGCTTTTTATATATCTGCAAATGGCGCAATAAAATCTCAACTCGATGATGAAAAGAAACAGCGGTTCCGCCAATTGTACAACGAACAAAAGGACCAGGGGAAAGTAGTGCCTTTGCCAAAGCGTACCATCCAAATGCGATGGAAATATTTGGTAGCGGCGAGTATTGCGGGAATTATTATTTTGGTATCGGGACTGTTATTTTTTAACAGAACAGCTTCAGCGCCAGAACTTGCTGACAACTATATTAAGCAAGAGCTTAGTACACTCAGGGTCACTATGGGCAGCCATGAAGATAGTATGCAGAAAGGACGAGGTCTTTACAACGATGGAAAGTTAGGGGAGGCCCTGGCAATATTTGAAGATCTTATGAAAAATGATACGGCAAAAGCTGATGCAATGCAATATGCCGGTATCATTTACCTGAAACAGGAAAAATATGAAGAGGCATTGCGGCTCTTTACATTATTGTCTGCTGATACGATTTCGTTTAGCAATCCTGCAAAATTTTATATGGCGATCACGTTAATGAAAAGAAATGGTGAAGGAGATATTGCTGCCGCGAAGAAAGTGTTACAAGACATCAGAGACCATAACCTGGATGGTAAAGACAAGGCGGTTGAATGGTTAAATAAATTGGAGTAAGTATTCTTAATCTATATTAAACCTAAAATCATGAACTTCAAACTTCGGTTGAATTCCTTCGCCGTGACCTTACGCTACACACCGGCCTTCGTATTACTGGTAATTTTATTTTCTGCTGCAGGTTGTAGCTCAAATAGTAAGCCCCCAACAGACCAAAGGAATTTCAAAGATGATAGCAATACGATCAGTTGGAATATATTATTCCCCGCAACTACTAATTTAAATACCAGGCTGGAGAGGATCACAAAAATCAAGGCAGACATAACGGAGTTTTACAACGGTTATAATAAACAAAACAATACTAAGTACACTGTTGTTTTTGATAGACCAAGGTTTTGTCCATGCGACTCATTACTTTTTAATCTTAACTTTCTTGCTATCGATGGGGAAGGGGAGTCTTTGACCAGGGGCCAACCGCAACCCAAGCCTGCTGGCGAAGGTGATTTGGTCTCTGTTAACATACCTGTTACTGATAACTCTAAGGTAACGGAGAATTCAGATAATAAGCCGGTCAACATCAATAAATCAAAGATCGATGATTCCAAAATATTAGCCATTATTGATTCGGGCATCGACCCAGAATTGTTTCCCAACGACTTTGCAAGATTGATTTGGCTTGACCCGTCTGCCCTTACTCTTTTTAACTTTATACCAGGCGAAAATAGATATGACATGCAGGATAGAACTTCGGTTAAGCATGGTACTGCTGTGGCAACAATAGTATATGATGCCATGAAAAATTACAATAAGGACAAGTATTCAAAGCTGATGATATTAAGGGCATTGGATCAGAATAATGAAGGCAGCATTTTCTCTATTAGCTGTGCTCTTAGTTATGCTAATCAAAAGAAAGCTACCCTCATTAACATGAGCCTGGGGTACTATGGGGCGCCTGATTCTATTTTGCTGCACTATCTTAAGCTCACCAAGGAGCATTCTATAGAAGTATTTGCAGCGGCTGGTAATACGAGAGATAATCATACAGTTTTGCAACTTTGCGATACAAACCCCAATGGCAACTTTCTAGGTGATACGGTGTTTTTTTACCCAGCCTGCTTTACCAGGAATCTATCAAATATTACAAGCGTGACCCAAATGAACAAAGTAAACACTCCCTGCTATTATCAAAATTTTTCTAACAAATTTATCAGCCTCGGCATCTATGACACAGCAAATTGCTGCAAATTTCCCGTTCGTTTTTCGGGAGGAACTACTTTTTATGAAGGTTCTTCATTTGCAACGCCGGCAGCAAGTGGACTTAGAATGGGCACGCTCCTCTCACCCCCAGGTAGCCTCACAGATCCCTGGACTGACATGATGGAAAATACTTCAACTAATGTTACAATAGGCGGAAAATATATCAGCTATCCTCCCAACCCCTAAAAATGAAATCTGCAGTTAGTTTTTTCGCAGCTTTATTATTTTTTACTTCCTTGTCATCTCAATGCCCGGATAAAGATTCGTTGTGGCGGATAATTACTTCTCTCAAGGATCAGAAGATCGTGGCGGAAAGTAAACAATTGGATTCATTATTAGGATATGAAAAGACAATGAGTAAATGCGGATATCGTAATGACTCCACCCATATATTACTACTGCAAAGGATCGGATGGTTATATACAAAGAAAAAGGATTATTTCAGAGCAATACAGTATACTGGAAATGCGATCTCATTGATAGATAAACAGCCTCATAGGTTGGACATCGATCCAAAACTTGCAATACGGTGTTATTATAATTTAAACCTGATGTATGACACGTTGAAGATGCTACAAAAAAAAAATGAAGCAATTGATAGTTGTATTTCACGCTCGTTAAATTTACATGCAGTGTACAATTTAGGGATAGCTGCACTGGAAACGAAAGCAGAGCGTCTTTTTGAAATTGGGGACTATCATCAGTGTGCAAGTATCGCCGAACTCGGTGAAATTTTTTTAAAAGAAAGTGATATAGATGCTTTTTTTAAGGAATATTACAATAATGAATTTTTCTATTGGAAGATCAATTCACTTAATTTTTTAAAGCAACAAAGCAAGGCTGAAAAATTTGTTGTTGACAAACTGCACCAGTATAACAATACTAAAAAGGACGTTGTATTAGGCCCGCTAAATAGCCTGTATGCTACGGTAGTGAAACAGAGCAGGCCACTTGACGCGATCACGCATTACAAAAGATCTTATACACACAGTTTAAAAATTGGTTTCGACGAAGGGTGTGCAGAAGCCCTGAATAATATAGGATTTACTTACGCTAGTATATTGCATCAGGATCAAACTGCGCTTCCCTATTATTTTAAGGCGCTGAAGTTTGCCAGCGCAAAAGAAGCATTGAATATTTTAGGCAATGTCGCGAATTCCTATCTACAAGTGGGCAACTATGATTCAGCATTTTACTATTTTCAAAAAGCATTTGACCAGATAGAGACGGGCTTTAATGAAACCCAGCTTTTAAAAGAAGGTAATACGGAGTATAGTGGCAAAATTGTGGAATATGTAGCCGGCCTGGCATTGGACAAAGCAGACGCCTATTTACGCAGGTACAAAAGCAGCAGTCAACAGAAATATCTACAGGAAGCAATTCGCATTTACCAGGTAATGGACAAATATTTCGATAAACTTAAGATTGCACAGTCTGAGATACAGTCAAAACTTTTTTGGAAAGCAAATAACAGGCGGCTTTATGAACATGCAATTGAGGCCTGTTATGTTGGTAAAAATATTTCAACGGCATTTTACTTCTTTGAAAAAAGCCGTAGCATACTGCTCAATGACCAGATAACGGCGCAGCGCAGGATGGATGACGTTAGCATGGCAAAACAAGCGCAGCTCAAAAGGAATATCCTCGAATTGGAAAGAGCGCTGCAACAAACTGCAAATACAACAAAAGAATATAGCGCCATTCAACGACAACTATATACCGCAAAGCTGGAGTTGGAAATATTAAATAAAAAGACCAACGGGCAAAATTACGCTTATACGAAAAATGATCCCAATACTGCTACACTGACTATTCCCCAGGTTAGAGCCGGTATTTTAAAAGACAGAAATTCGTTGCTCGAAATATTCACTGGAGATAGTTCAGTATATGTTTTATCTGTTTGCCCAAATGGAGAATTTTTTACAAGGGTTGATAAAAATTTGTATGACAGTCTTACCAGCAGGTACATTTCTTTTATAGTTAACAAGGCTCAACTGAATAAGAACTTTGCCGCATTTGTAAATACATCCAACCAGCTTTATAAACTTATTTTTCAAAATATTCAGCTACCTCCGGGCGGAAGCCTGATTGTTTCTCCTGACGGAAAAAGCTTTCCGTTTGAATGTTTGGTAAGCAGCATGAATGCTCAGTCCCCGCATTACCTCCTGGATGATCATGCTACGAGTTATACTTATTCTGCGCAATACCTGGCAAACCAAATTGAGGCAAGTACAACAAATGGCAAAAGCATCCTCGGGATCGCTCCTGTAAATTATAACCACAGCTTTGGATTGGCAGGGTTGCCCGGCAGTGATTTGTCGTTAGATAATATTAAAAAGCAATTCAGCACTGCCGATAACTATATCCTTAAAAATGCTACAAGAAAAAATTTCTTACAGAATTTTTCCGATTATAGCATCATCCAGTTGTATACACATGCTGCCGACAACATTGGCAATAACGATCCTGTTATTTATTTTTCTGATTCTACTTTGTCCCTTTCGGACCTGATCGCTGACAGGAAGCCCCTTACACAATTGGTAGTATTATCAGCATGCGAAACGGCCAATGGAAAATTGTACGAAGGGGAAGGCATCTTTAGCTTCAACCGTGGCTTTGCAGCATTGGGTATACCGGCCGCAGTAAGTAACTTATGGTCCGTAGATAATATATCGACCTACCGCATCACCGAACTATTTTATAAATATTTGGCAGAAGGTCTTGAAACAGATATTGCATTACAAAAAGCCAAGCTGGAATTTATAAAGACCAGCAATTCCCGGGAAGAACAGCTTCCATATTTTTGGGCAGGGACCATCCTCGTAGGTAAGGTTGACACCATCCGCATCGGTCATCAGTTTCCGTGGCAGGAAGAAATATTGTTAGGAGTTATTTTATTAGCGGCAGGTATTGGCATTCGCAAGATTATTGTACAGCGTAACCGTAAAAAAAAGGTGATTTTTTTTGATACAAAGGAAATTAAAGAAGGCGTATCATAGGGTTGTGCTCTATCCAACATAAAAAAAGGCCGTCCTACCGGACAGCCTCCATAATTTTTTCAGTTTAACTACCAGCTTTTTTTGGCGACACCATCTTTAACGGCCTCTAAAGCCCTTGCTTCGCCAAGCATAGTGGTCATCTTATTTCCTTTACCGTCATGCCCCTGTGCCATGTATCCGCCACGGGCTGTTTTGGTTATCACTGCATCCTGCATTGGAACGTCTTTTTCTTTCGTCTTCATGCAATAAGCTGTTAACATTTTTGACATTTTGTAGAATTTATTGTTAGTAAATAATGGGTTGAAGTAGTAAACTTCAGGGTACAAGCTACTAAAATTATTGGTTTTAGCAAAAAATCCCGAACCGGCGCCCCCGATGATTAACTAATAGCGAACGCCATATAAAATAAAAATCGCATTCAATACTTTTGTAACCGCATCCCTATCTGCAGTTTTATCCAATCCATATCAGCCCCGATATCTATAAAACTACGATACAGTAGATATTAAAAAGAACAAAGTTGACTACCGTCATCGTCTCGAAAAATGGGGTATTGATTCCACGATATGGTGGCAAGTTCTCCTAAAAATCGACAATAAGAGCCAAACAAAACAAGTGCATACGGGAATTTCAGGAACCCTTTTTCAACCAAATAGCCTAGGAGTCAGGGGCGTGTTCTTGTATGCATTGTTTGTTATAAAGGATACTTTTCTTAAGAGTTACTGCTTGGTATGCATCATCGGCTGACTCCCAAATACAATCCCTACAAAAAAGCGGCTAAGATTATCTGATGGTGCATTCATCAAAACCTGGTTATCGCTGCTTCGCCATTCGTGGCTTTTGAAGCTGCCTGTATAGCCCGCCTGAAAACCGATGGAGCAGTGGGAACTTTTGGCGCCTTTTACCATAAAACCAACACCAAGCCGGTAATTAAAGAATGAATTTTTAAAATCAACAGGCTGTATGGTGTTTTTTATCGAGGGCGTTTGCAGCACATCGTTAAAAGCTACGCCGGAGTTGTCTTTAAAAAACAGCGCCTGGTATTTTTCAAAACCCAGGCCGGCCAAAGGATAGAGCATTAGCTTATCACTTTTTAAGAGGTCGTAACCGATGCCGGCATTTACCCCGATGAAACGGATAGTGCTGCTTTGTTTGTCTTTGTCACCGCTCATGCTGCTGCCTGCGATGATGCCTGCATCCGATACAATCCGGTTGCGTTCCTTAATAAATCCCAGTTGCAATGTGCCACCGTATTCCCTTAGTGCTTTGTATTGCGAAAAGCCGGCAATACGGCTATTTAATCCCTCAAATTTTTGAAAACTCATGCCTACACCAAGCGTACCCATCGGCATATAGTCCGATTTTGTATCGTGCTGAGCCAACGCCGATAGAGAAATTGTTGCGAATAGAAATAATAATATCGCTTTCATAATGTTAAGTTTTTATAGTTGGTATTACAAAAGATGTGCCTTTAAAATGTTTCCTGTCGTAGGCTAATGGCTCGTAAAGCCAGGGACAGCGTTTGATCGGTAGATCTTATTAGGCCGGTAGGAGATCACATCATTGGGTAAACTGGTATGTATAATCACCCATCACAAAGGGCAAGTGTAGTGCGAATGACTGTGCCTATCTATTAACTCATGTCAATTACTCAAAATATCCTCCATCCACTCAACCCGCTTGCAGCCATCTGCCTAAAAAACTACCTTTAGTATTAAATACAGACTTAAATATTGAATTCCACATTTGTTATAAGGGCGCTATCTATTGTTGTTACAAAAGCCGTTTTGTTTTGTACTTGTTTAACAGGCCAATCGATCTTCTTTAATCACCTTAATACCACCAATGGACTTACGGACAATGATGTAAAATGCATGACCGTAGATAAGAACGGTTTTTTGTGGATGGGCACTATCGATGGTTTGAACGTGTATGATGGTTATACAGTCATTTCCTATTTTAAAAAGCAGGAGCCATTTCTTGCATCAGACAATGCCGGTTTTCTTGCATGCGATGAAAACAACCGGATCTGGATAGGTAGCAGGGATGGGGTTAGCTGGGTAGATGGAAACAGGAAGTTCCACCGGGTAACCTTATTAGACAGCATAACTAAATTTACCTGCCTCCACATGCTGGAAACAAAAAAATACGGCAGGGTACTGTACACCGATCTCGGCCCGTTTTATTACGACACTACCGCAGGAAAATGGTTACCCATCACCTGGATAACGGATAAGTTCAGGTATGAAAAAATGATGGATGTAACTCCATTTTCGGATAACCAGGTTATTTACACAATGGATAGTATTGTTGCCATTCTGGATTATTCAACCCAAAAAATAATTTACGAAGCGTCTTTTGTCCCTTTGCTGAGTACCTGCCGGGCAAGTAATGATGAAATTGCTATCGGTCTTCAAACAGGCAAAGTCAATATTGTAAATATCCGCACCAAACAACTTTTGAAGCAGTATGAAATAACGGCTCCATTCAATAAGCAAAAGATCAACACCAATCTCACGCATATACAGAGTGCTGCCAATGGAGATATCCTTGTTTCTACGGGCTTCGCCGGACTGGTAGTGATCAGCAAAACAGGGCAAATTACCCGCCATGTACATGATCCGCTCAATCCCCGCTCAATATCTGCAAACAATACAATCAGGGTGCTTGCACAAAAGAACGGGGATGTATTTGTAGCAACCAACACGGCCGGTATTAACGTGTGTAACATTTATAATAAACAGGCTGCCTACACTGCGGTGTTCTCCAATGCCGCCGGGGAACTGTTTGATAATTATCTCAATGAAATGATCGAAGACAGCGATGGCACCATCTGGATAGGCGCTTATGACAGGCTGATACAGTGGGATAAAAAGAAACAACAGTCCAGGTACTATTATTATTTTATGCAAAATCCCTTACAGGGTTTGCGAACAGTGGAAATCCGCTCTCTTTGCTTCGATAAAGATAACAGGCTGTGGCTAAGTGCCTCTGGTGGAGGGGTAGCCGTGTTAGACAAGACAACCGGCACTATGATAAAAGTACCGCACGACACATCGAAAGGACCGGCCCTTCGTTCACACTATATACACGACCTGCTACCTGCATCGGACGGTAATATCTGGGCCTGTACCAATACAGGCGTTTTTTCCATTAATCCCGCTAACCTGCAAATAAATACTTACGATAAACACCCTGTATTGAATATAATTGCTGCCAAAAGAACTACCGCTTTATTCGAGGACAGGGACAAAAATATTTGGTTCGCCGTGCCCGCCATTGGTATTTGCCGCTATCAGCCTGCACAAAATAAAATGGTACAATTCACTGTAAAAGATGGGCTGGTATCTAACCTATGCTATTCCTTTAAACAAGACCGGCAAGGTAATATGTATGTAGCTTCGGCGAAAGGCTTTAGTATCCTAAAAACAGACGGAACAATAAAAGCTTTTACAAAGCAAAATGGTTTGCGATACGACATGTGTGAAGGTTTTTTAGATGATAGTGCAGGTAATATTTGGGTGGCCAATAATAAGTGTTTGATCAAGTATGATCCGGTAACGGGTAAAATGGAATACTACGATGAAAACGCAGGCTTAAGTGTACTTGGATTTCGACAGGATTGCTTTGTAAAAACAAGGTCGGGCGAAATGCTCTGGGGCGGTCGGAAAGGGCTCAATTATTTTTATCCGGATGACCTGGTAAATAATCCGGGACAAATAAAGTTGAGTATAAACAAGGCGGTCTTACGAGATTCCGTGTCGAGAATTACAAGCAGCCGCAGCTTTGAACTTGCATACGATAACAATAGTGTACAATTCCATTTTGCAGCCATTAATTTGTTAGGATCAAGACAAATTGCATACCTGTATAAACTGGATGGGTTTGATAAGGAGTGGCAAACGGGAATCGATATTACAGAAGCAAGATATGCATCGCTGCTGCCCGGCAAATATACCTTCAGGGTACGGGCAAGTATCGACAGGATACATTGGGTAAATTCAACCAACGATATCAAGGTAACTATTGTCCCTCCAATATGGATTCGCTGGTGGTTTTTGACCGGCTGCATCATACTTGCCATTGCGATCATCTACGCCGCATTTGCATTGCGTAACCGAAAGATCAGGTTGCAAAGAGAAGAACTCGAAACACAAAAAGCTATCAATTATTTTGCATCGAGCATGTACCAGCAGCATACGGTGGACATGATATTATGGGATGTTGCAAAAAATTGTATTGGGCGTTTGCATTTTGAAGATGCAGTGATCTACCTGCTTGATGAAGAAAGAAATGTACTGGTGCAGAAGGCAGCACATGGTCCCAAAAGCCCTGAATACAATGAAATATCAAAGCCAATTGACATCCCTTTAGGAAAGGGAATAGTGGGAAGTGTTGCCGCTACCGGAATTGGAGAAATTATTCCTGACACCACAAAAGATTCAAGATACATCGTTGATGATGTAGCGCGCCTTTCTGAAATTTCTGTACCAATCATTTCCGATGGAAAGATTTTGGGAGTAATAGATTGCGAGCATTCTAATAAAAAGTATTTTACGCAAAAGCACCTAAACATTCTTACCACCATCGCATCACTGTGCGCTAACAAAATAGTTAGGGCAAGAGCGGAGGAAGAAAGGGCCCACGCCGAGAAGATACTGGTGGATACACAGGGTAAAATGGCAGAAGTAGAAATGCAGGCCCTTCGTGCGCAGATGAACCCGCATTTTATTTTTAATTGCCTCAACTCTATCAACAGGTATATTGTAAAAAGCGACCAGGCCACGGCGTCGCTATATCTTACTCGTTTTGCAAAATTGATCCGACTCATACTCGACAACAGCAATACAAAAAATGTGATACTTTCCAATGAGTTGGAAGCGCTTCGCTTGTATATAGAAATGGAAGCATTGCGCTTCGATAAAAAATTTACTTACCAGGTAATCGTTGACAATAACGTAAATACAGACAGCGTGGAAGTGCCGCCATTGATCATTCAACCGTACGTAGAAAATGCCATCTGGCATGGATTATTGCACAAGGAAAGTTGTGGTCAATTAACTATCCGCATGCGGATGATCAGCGAGTCGATGCTGGAATGTATCATAGAAGACAATGGAGTCGGTAGAGAGAAGGCAAGGATAATGAGAAGTAAATCAGCCACTACCCGTAAGTCGCTCGGCATGCAGCTCACCGAAAGCAGGATATCGTTGCTCAATAAGCATGCGGCGCTAAACGCAAGCATAGAGATCATCGACCTCGAAAACGAAGCGCACGAAGCAGACGGAACAAAAGTGATTTTGAATATACCGGTATGATGACTATGTGTTATGTTGAATGATAAATGTTGAATGTTGAATGTGTTAACGGGTAATTATATAATGCTAAATACAAAAACTAAAATTTATAAACCAGCAATCAGCGATGTTCATTGATCATCAATTTCAATTAAATTTTGAAAAGACTTTTTGTCCGAACATGCGTATTTCATTGCATCATCGTTGCGTCGCACTCTTGTACGATTGCAGCTTTGGGGAACGTACAAAATACAAGTAGAGACCATCATAATCATTACTCATTGAAAAATTGACCATTGACCATTGACCATTGACAATTGCCGAACAGGCTCTAAAAATAAAAAAAACAAACATCATGATAAGTTGCATTTTAATAGACGACGAAAGCCATAGCCTCGAGATGACGGAATGGTTATTAAAGACCTACTGCCCGCAGGTAACCATACAGGCAATGTGTAATTCGGCGGAGGCGGGTATTGAAGCCATTCACAAGTATCGCCCAGATGTGGTTTTTCTTGATATTGAAATGCCGCACATGAACGGCTTTGATATGCTGGAAAAATTTGACAAACTATTTTTTGATGTGGTATTCACCACAGCATACGATCAGTTTGCGATAAAAGCTTTTAAGTACAGCGCATTAAATTATTTACTGAAGCCAATTGATCCTGACGACCTGAAAGAAACCATTCGCCGGATCGAAGAAAAAAAGGATGTGCCTACCCGTGAGCAGATCGATCTGCTGATGCAGAGCGTAAAAAACGTACCAAAACCAACCACTACAAGAATAGCGCTCACTACCGGCGACGGTATGTTGTTTGTTTCTACCAGTGAGATTATTCTTTGCCAGGCGGATAGCAATTACACAGCCGTGATATTGACCAATGGCAAAAAAATACTTGTTTCAAAAGTGCTGAAAGATATAGATGAAACATTAAGCGGCCCGGATTTTTACCGCATTCATAATTCATTTCTTATAAACATGAATCACATCAATAAGTATGTTCGGGGTGATGGCGGCTATGTGGTAATGAAGGACGGCACTTCAGTAAGTATCTCAAGAAGCAAGCGCCAGGAGTTTATGGAAATGTTTGAGAAATTTTAGATCTTCTAAATATTTTCTGCTATGTTGATTCCAAAAAATAATTGAGCGCAGGCAACAAATATTTACGACAATAATTAATAAATTTAACCAGGCGGTAAAAGCCACCATTCAAAAAAACATTCTACCCTATGACACTCGAGCATGTAGCTATCTGGACCGAACGACTTGACGCACTAAAAGATTATTATATTAAATATTTTGGCGGGTCAGCTAATCAAAAATATACGAATGAACGCAGACAATTCTCCAGCTATTTCTTAACGTTCGCTTCAGGTGCAAGGCTTGAGATCATGTCCATGCCGAATATTCCTGCTAATCATAACGACACGGTTGTGGCACAGCACCATGGTATCATCCACCTCGCTTTTGGTGTAGATACTTTGCAGGAGGTAGATGATAAGGCCAGCCAACTGCAAACGGATGGATTCACAATTTTAAGCGGTCCCCGCAAAACAGGTGATGGATACTATGAATTCGAAACACTTGACCCGGATAACAATCGGCTTGAAGTAGCGGCCCGTTATCCTGAGTAGATAATTATTGACTCAAAATTTCAGATAAAAATTTATGAAAAAATTTGTTGCTTCTCTTCTTGTCTTGATAGTAGTGGGTGCGGAAGCCCAGGTGCCCAATAAATTGAGTGCTGCGGATAAAGTGTACGGCCTGTCTAAATTTTGGCAGGAGGTGAATTACAATTTTATTTACCTCGATAAAGTGAACCGGAATGAATGGGATAACATGTATAAGGATCTTATCATAAAAGTTCAGCAAACGCCAGATGATTACCAGTATTACCGGGAACTGCAAAGATTTTGCGCCTACCTGAAAGATGGGCATACAAATATTTATTTTCCAAAATCCATCGAGACAATGAATACTATGTTTGGTGATTACCGGCTATTCCTCGAAAACATAGGGAACAAAGCAATTGTGGTGAGAACTAATACAAGTAAGAAGGCCGAAGTGCCGGTTGGTAGTGAAGTGATCGAAGTAAATGGAAAACCAACAGAACAATATATCATTGAAAATGTAGCGCCCTATATTTCTTCATCTACAGCTTATGTATTGAAAGATGGAGCTGTAAGCCGCCTATTGGAGGGATTGGAAGGTGACACGTTCAACATCAAATTAAGAACACCGCAACAAAAAATAATCTCGCTTCACCTGGTGCATAAAAAAACAAACGAGGAGAGCGTATATCCGGAATTTGAAAAACGGGAACTCCTCGACTTCAAATGGTACGACAATCAACTGGCTTATGTTTCGCTGAATAGTTTTGACGATCCAAAAATAGATACATTATTTATTCAAAAGCTGCCTGAATTGTATAAGGCAAAAGGCCTTGTTATTGACCTTCGTTACAACGGCGGTGGAAACACGGATATCGGTACAGTGATTTTGCAATACCTCACCAATGATAAATTGCTGTACGGAGCAAAGAGTATAAGCAGGCTTCATGTTCCCACTTTTAAAGCATGGGGCAGATTTGCGAAGGCTGCCGATACACTAAATGATGAAAGGTCGAAAAAATCATTGCTGAGTTACCTCGATAAGAATTATTACTATTTTGATTACAGCCCTGATACCGTTGAATTAACAGCACCTCGGCTGGTCGTTCCAACGGTTATTTTATTGGGCCATAGAACTGCTTCTGCTGCGGAAGATTTTTTAATTTATGCAGATAACCAATCGCACATGATCAAAATGGGTGAGCGTTCCTTCGGCAGCACCGGGCAACCATATATGTTTGATTTGGTTGGTGGCGGTTCTGTCAGGATCTGTACAAAAAAAGACATATACCCGGATGGAAGAGAGTTTGTGGGATATGGAATTAAACCCGATATAGAAGTGATACCGACACTCGAAGATTACCTGCATAAAAAAGATCCGGTATTAGAAAAAGCAATCTCATATTTAAAGGAGAAAGTGAAATAATCCAAAGAAAACCGCAATGCCTTTTTAAAATATTCTAAATTAATATTTGTTAATCCCTTCTGCAAAACCAGGAGGGTTTTTTTATCTGCGCTTTCTGTGGAATGTCTATTTCTACTTTGACATATTTAAAAAAATGTAGCTCACGGTTACGATAGTTTAATTATGGAACGAAAAAGATGCCATGAAAAAATACAGTACAAGTGAGTGACACAACGATGCCGCCATAAAAAACA
>JBDSAP010000178.1:0-8024 GCA_039922055.1 Ferruginibacter sp. | reverse complement strand
GAAATTTCCTGGATGATTAAGTTTAGTTCAATGAAGTGTAAAATTCTTTTTACACTGAATGAGAAAAGCCGTGTGAGGTGAGAGTCTCAAGCACGGTTTTGTGGAGGGCTTGGGCTGAAATGCCCTTACCTATCCGACCTAGCCGTTCGGCCTTTAAAGTTATTGTTTGAAAGATCTCAACTAAGTTTTAGGCATCCAATAATTATGAGACAAGATAATTAAGGTCAACATTTTTATGCTATTATCGTAATAATCAAATTCTTTCAATTTGAAGTTAACGATATACTCCCATAGTTTATTTAACCAGGCTTGATTCTTTCTGTCTACCATTGCAGATATTGAAAAGGAACTAATGAAACTCAATGCCTCAAAATTTCTTGTTTTTAAATCATCGCCGGCCAGTGTGTAACCTGCAGAAATATTATCAGGATTATTTTCCGTTGTTTCTCTTATCCACTTGTTTATAGGTTCTACAAACTGTTTAGCAAACGCTTCTCCATTTACAATGTAATCGGTTGCGATACGCCAGGGTACTCTGCAGGCATTATAGTTGTACACTCCATCGTATTTACTCTCTAAGTAAAATTTTTTGGCTGGCTTTGGTTTAGTATCAATATTTTGAACAAAATCAGGAACTAACCCGATTCCTTTACTGTACGTTTTTTGCAAATAATCAAAGAGCTTATAATTTTTATCAAGTACTTTTCGCCAGGTCATGGAATCTCTAAATAAAAATGCCCGTATTTCGGAAGGAATGAAATCTGAAGTTCGCATATCGAAGTAATCTTTGCTATCATTCTCTATCGAATTACTCTGTAAAATATTTAGTGTTTTCTTGTTAATTTCCTGTTCTTTGATAGCGTCTATAATCTTGGATGCTTCCTGTAAATAGTTTATTCTTCCGCTACTTGTCCATTGAGTATTTGCAAGTAGAAGAGAAAAAGCAATATCGATATCTCCGTCTGCTGCAGAACTTTCTTCAAATTTGAAACATTCTTTGCTTTGTGCCCAAGACATCAAATAGCGATTTCGTTTACTTGGATGTTCCTTGTAGTATTTAAATAAACCATCAAATATATTTTGCGCTATCGTGTCATAGCCTGCCATTAAAGCAACTATAATCATTCCGTAGCCTTGTCCTTCGGAGACACATTGATGATTTTTACCTGCGTTTTCAGCCCAGACATAATAACTGTCTGAGCAAGCATTTTTCTTAATATAAACTTTTTTCCATTGGCTATAAAATGAACTCACGTTACTATCTAATTCTCCCTGCGAAATATGATTAGGTATAACTACTCCGTCAAAATATTTTGAGTGTTGAGGAAATGGTCGCAATGACTTTTGTGATAAAGCATAACTGCAAATAAACATTGCTATTATTAGAAGTCGGGATTTCAAAAAATTGCTTTTATTTATCGTAAAGTTTAAATAGGCTTGCAGCTAACGGCAATGAGGACCTCCGAAGTACTGGAATTAGTATTCCTTCCGCCCGGTACGGATGATGATTGAAAACAGAAGTTGAAGATAACAACAAAAAGCTAAATAGATAATGCCGGGCCGGGTATGAAGTACAACAGCGAACTGAAGTTGAAGATAACATTTGTCTGCCCGTATTCTGGCAAACCCCTGTTGTATGTTTGCCCTGTTGTCAGAGTATTAAAAATTGAAAGCCTGGGTACCTGGTGGTTTGGCTGTCTTTGGCTAATTCAATTCTAAGGTATATAAACTCGTTTATTAATTTGAAAAAAATCGCATCAAGCATTAATTAGGCAAAGAAGTTTATTCTTTAAGTCACCCGGCAAGTTTGTTAGCTTTTGAGATACTGTCGATTGAAGTGTGTTGATGCAAATTTTAATTTAATTTTTCAAGAATTTGTTTTAATAATTTAAGGTCTTTCTTATTTGCTTTCTTCATCATAACAGCCATGAGTGGCGCGAATATTTTTGAAAATCCGGAAGGTTGCCCTGCATTGCGCAATGTCATATGGGTTTTGCCATTGCTCACTGTTTCAAAAGTATAAGTTGTCTCCATAGGAAATGGTCCTTCAGCAGTCCGCATCACAAGTTTTTTTCCGGGAATATATTCTACAAATTCATAAGTGTAAGCAAGTTGTCGTCCGAGAAACTGTGCTTTAAAAGTAACCTGTAAGCCTATTCGTAACGGCTTAGGTGTTTCCAATCTGCAGATTTTATATTCACATACCATCCAGGTGCATTGTCAGGATTGCTGGCATAGTTTGCAACTACGTCAACCGGTTTATTGATTGTGATTTCTGTGAAAACGGTTACCATTTTATCTGTATTTGATTAAGCCAGTTGTAATACTCTACTATTTTGTTTTTGTCCAATTCTTAATATCTTTTTCTAAATTTTCTTTAGAGTTTTCGTTCCATTTGCTTTTGAAATTTTGGTCGTTGTAGAGATAAAGTTTCCCATCAATTATCTGCCATGCTTCGGGGTCAATCTTTGCAGTAAAGCCCGTGCTTACTGCGTAAGAACAATAGCCGCCAAATTGCGGAGCATATTTTTCAGGAGTAGATTTAAACAGATTCATATCTTGTGCTGATGAAAAATACCAGGTGGCATCATTCCAGTTATATGAATTTGCTTTTTCTCCTTTCACCGCTTTTTGTTGTGTGAAATAAGCAACAGGGTCGTAACCTTCAATGGCTTTATCGGAAAATACCGCCCGGTTTATTTTGTTGTGCATGTTCAAAGAAATAGGACTTATGTGTTTGTATTTGGCAAAGATGAACATTACTGCAACCAATAAGGCTACAGTTATTGCTGTCATTTTGAAAATTATTTTCCGTTTCATTTCAATTTTTTTAGTTGATGCCTGCCATTGTTTTGATTGGACGAACTTCAATGCTTGCCTCTCCTGCTTCAAACACTGGGTTGGCTTTTGCAATTTCAATGGCTTCGTTTAAATCTTCGGCAATAATGTGGAAGTAGCCAACAATAACTTCTTTGCTTTCATTAAAAGGTCCGTCTTTGAAAACACCTTTGTTGCCGTGTATCATTGAGCCATCCATGTCAAGCGGTTGCGCTCCTTTTAATTTTCCGTCCTGCATCAACTTACCAATGTAGCTGCCAATTTTTTGAACATGCTGTTGTTGTTGTTCTGGCGACATTGTTGCTAAATGGTCACCTTCTGTGCGGATGAGTAGCATAAATTCTTTCATTTTTTACTTTTTTTAGGTTTCTATTTAGTTTGAAATATTATTTGTTTTGAATTATCCCCACGGATGTCCTTTTCCAGTTTCGCAAAATGATTTTAAACTGTTCATGAAAAAGTTCCAACCTTCAGCAGTCATTGTATAAGGCGGAGTTCCTTTCCACTTCTCATCAAAATTTGAATGTATGAAAATAAGGGAACATTTATCTCCGGCTTTTTTAATGTCAAAAGTAAGTTTGGTGTTAACCCAGGCAGGGTTGCCATTTTGAACGCAGGTCCAGGCGACTTTTTTATCTGCCTGCAATTCATCAATGCGAAAATACATTCCTACTACTTTGTCTTCCTTTACAAATTTCATAAAGGATAATTCTCCAACATTTGAAGATACGTGGCATACCTGCGACCACCATCCTTCAATGCCTTGTTGTGTTGCGATTGCTTCATATACTTGTTGTGCTGTAGCATTTAATTGTAATTGATGTTTGATGTCCATTTTTTTGTTTTTAAAATTGTTAATTATTACTTGTTTGCCCTAAAGACAGACAGGTTTACAAAAAAGGGACATGCAATTTTTCGTCAGTGAATTTTTTTTACAAAATATTTTACTAATGTTTTTAATCCATCACAAAAAAATGCTTGTAAATGAATTAACATCTACAAGCACATTTATTTCCGGATTGAATTTAATTTCCTCCAACAGGCATCATTGGGTGTACCTCAATTTTTGTAGGAATATCTTTGAAAATGGGATTTGCCTTGGCAATTTCTACAGCCTCATCTATGTCCTTAGCTGTAATAAGAAAATAACCTGCGATAACCTCTTTGCTTTCGTTATAGGGACCATCTGTAATTAATCCGTTATTGCTGGTGACAATTCTACTGCCTTTGTCAACAGGGTTTGCGGCTTTTAATTTACCCTCTTTAGCAAGGCTGCCAATGTAAGCTGTGCCATGCTCCATGTGTTTTTGAAGTTGTTCAGGTGAAAGGTCGGTCCATACACTTCCTTCTGTTCTGAGTATAAGTAGGTATTCTTTCATTTTTGAATAAATTTAGAAAAGGTTTTGATTGTGTATTAGAAAATTTGATTGTGTAGTAAAGACAAATGAGAATATTAAAAAGGGACATTGCATCTAAGATATTTTTTCGAGGCAGGAATTCAACTTCTTTTGTAGAAGCTCTTTTTCTGCTTGCTGCGATGAAAATTGAATAGCTTTTTTTAAATACTTCGCAGCATTAGAGTGTTGATTTAATTGCATATAGAACTCTGCCTTTGTGGAATAAAGCAGGTGATAGGTTTGGAGCGAAGCAATGTTTTCAATCTTTTCCAATTCGGTTATTGCACTTTCAGCACCATGTACTTTTAAAACTGCGATTGCTCTATTCAATAATACAAGTGGCGAACTATCAAGCAAAGTCAAATGGTTATAGAGCGAAAGAATACCATTCCAATTTGTAGCGTTAAAATCTATCGCAATACTATGGTGAGCCGAAATTGTTGCCAAGGTGTGATAGATTCCGATTTCACCATTTTTTGTAGCCTCATTCAAATACCCAAGTCCAATGTCAATCATTTGCTTATCCCAAAGGGAACGGTTCTGCTCAGCCATTGTGAGTAAATTTCCATTAATATCCTGCCGTGCTTTAAATCTTGAAGCGTTCAAATACATAAGAGAAAGCAGCGCGAAAACATTTCCTTTCTGCTGAATAGTATTGTCGTCTGCAATAATTCTTGTCAAACGAATTGCTTCTTCGCACAGTTCGTAACGAATAATGTCGTTACCTTTTGATGCACTGTATCCCTCATTGAATAAAAGATATATAGTTTCTAAAACTGTTTCTAATCTTTTTTCCAATTCCTTTCCCTGCGGAACTTCAAATGGAATTTTATTGTCCCTGATTTTCTGTCTTGCTCTTACCAAACGCTTATTAATCGTTTCGTCATTCGCAAGAAATGCCTTTGCTATTTCAGGAATACTAAAACCGCAAAGCGTTTTCAATGCAAGTGCAATTTGTGAATCGGGTGTAATGGATGGATGACAACAAGTAAAAATCATTCGCAACTGGTCGTCCTGAATTTGCTGATCTGAAAAAAGATGGTTCAGGGCAGGTTCAACTGTCCATTCGGATTGCAAATAATGTGCAACCTCTGAAGAATATTCTCTTTTATATTTTTCACGATTGAGAATATTGAGTGCTTTGTTTTTTGCCACTCTAAAAAGCCATGCGGAAGGGTTGCCAGGCACTCCTTTGTATTGCCATTGGCGCATAGCTTCCATCAATGAATCCTGTAAAACATCTTCTGCAAGGTCTAAATTCTGTGCCCCGAAAATTCTTGTCAATACAGAAACTATCTTTCCTGCTTCGTGCCGGAAAAGATGATCAACGAGCTGTGATATTTCGGGTTGTTGTGTCAAATTGCTTTATAAGTTTCTTTCAAAGGTAGAAATTATGAAAAAGGTTACTGATTGCTTTTTTTTAGAGCCTTAGTTAACATATTGAGTTTATGCTGAAAGCTGTTGTTCTGTTCAAACTTGAAATCTTGTTTAGTAGAATTCCGTCTGCCCTGGGTGGGTGTGCTGCTTGCATTTTTAGCTCTTTGCAATGCTGGCTTTGCGCCGGAGTTTTGTGTGCCTTGCAATGTGCTAAAAATAGCGGGGGGCCGGCCGGCAAAGTCATGCAGACTTGAATTTGTATTGGTGCTGTTAGCAGCCGTACTTCTCTCGGTCAAGGAGTAACAAGCACATGGCTCTATATTCTTTTTCTTCATCAGGGGTAGGTTGTCCAATGATCGTATGCCAACCTCCACGGCTTTCACCATGATAGTTATCGAAATTCTCCTTGTTGAATACTTTCAATGCTTCCAATTTGATTACTATGAATTCGTCATACTTTTCTATAAAGTATTTGAGTTTATGCATTAAGTACTCAGCAATTGCTTTCGTAGGTTCGTCCATTTGTGTTTTGAAAGAAGAATAGTCTGGCCATAAATACGATAGTTTCTGTCGAAGCAGTGAAACTTCAAGTTGGTTTGGTTTGAAAATTCTGTTATGTCTAAAATGTTGTATAAGAATTTCCTTTTTCGAATCGTCTAAAAACATTTTGTATTCAGCCTTTAGATAATCAATTTTTGCTTTGTCCCCCGAAAGCCAAGGGAAAGTGTAAAGTACTGGGTCTTTAAATAAATCTGGTAAAAATTGCTCTTCGTAATATTTAATTGTCTCGTTATTAAATTCAATTTCTTTTAGATTTTCTATGTCTTGCTCAATCAGACTTTGTTGATAACTCTCAACTGCGTTTTTTATATTTTGTTGGAAGATGGCAAATTGTTCTGGATTCAATATTTTTTTAAAAGTTGCAAACTCATAATCCCATTCTTCCCATGTAGAGAAAAACTGTTTATCAGAATAAATGCTTTTATCTTCTTCAAAATTATAAACTTGCTCGGCTTGCTCAAATGTCAAGTTAAGGGCATGGTTTCTGTCCTTAACTAAATTAATATGCCACTGATAATCTTCTGGTGTCATGGTGTATGGCTGCCAACGTTTGTATTTCCGCAAGCCTAATTTAAAAACCTTCGGCAATACAGCTAAAATAACCCCTATTTGTGAAAGTCTATTACTGTTAGGAAAGTATTTCGTTAGCAGCATTCTTTCCGGGACGGATGAGTACTTATCGTCTGGTGGCCGGTTGTATAAAACCCAAATAGCCGCAGGTCTATTCGAAGTTTAGGCGCAGGAATTAGGCACAGGTAGGTGTTCAGGTTTCCTGTGCCGGGTATTATTAATGTTGTGTTGTAAAAAAGGGCAAACAAAAGAATTAACCCACAGAAAGCACAGACAGGAAGAAAATGAAGAAAATAACGAACTATGGATTCGTTTCATTACGAGAGCCAGACATATAAGTAACAGACTTGAGACTAAGCGCAATATCTTTATCACGTAAGAACATTTGAAAATTTATTGCACCATTAAATAATAAAGTAATGGATTTATTTGACAACAGGTATGTAATGGACTTTGATGAGGCCTTGCATCTGGTAAAATATTTTTTTGGAAAAGAGCTGCCTTTGTTCGCAATCCAGGAGGAATACAATAAAAATAATGGTTACTGGGGCGCCAGGTATTTGCACAGTGGCCAAAGTGTTTTTATTGGCGGAGACAGGGGATACCTCGCTACAAAAATTTCAGTTCACGATAAAACAGTTTCGTTATCGGACTTTGATCCGTTGATGAATGAGGTAAAAGTGGCGAGCGAAAAAAATATCCGGTTTACATTGGAAGTTATAAAGCGGTATATTACCCTCAACATTTTGTAAAATAAACGACTTAACCATTGTTGGTATGCGGCGAAAATTATAAGCGCAGGCGTACCAACAACAACCTGTAAAACAAAGAGTGTAATATATGCTTAGAAGCTAAACTCTCACCGAACTCTTTTATAAGCAAACCTACCTTCGCCGGTCATTTCTGCTATTCAATCACAGTAACCACCTCACTTTCTTTTTTTAACAGTCGATCTATGGGACAAGCTTTTGATATCTCGAGGATTCTCTTTAACTGTTCGTCATCCAGCGCCGAATCCAATTTTATATCGCAGAAAAAAGTGTGCACGCCAGGGGAAAGCTGGTCGCCTTTCACAAGATTTACTTTCACTTTTATTTCTCCTAACTCCCAGTTCTTTCGCTGTGCATACATGCGGATGGTGATGGCTTTGCAGGATGCAAGCGCCATACACAAATAATCTCCCGGTGCAGGTCCTTCTTCATTTCCACCGGCTTCTTTTGGCTCATCTGCGATAAGTTCGTGTTTGCCTGCAAGCATGGTTGTCTTATAAACATGGCCATT
>JBDSAP010000177.1:0-25436 GCA_039922055.1 Ferruginibacter sp. | reverse complement strand
GTGAACGGGATGGCCAGTAATCTTACCGGCCAGGTACGAAATATTGCGGAAGTAACGACGGCGGTGGCCAAAGGTGACTTATCACGCAAAATAACAGTGGATGTTAAAGGGGAGATACTGGAGTTGAAAAATACCATCAATACGATGGTGGATCAGTTGAGAGGATTTGCATCTGAAGTAACCCGTGTTGCCCGTGAAGTCGGTTCTGAAGGAAAGCTCGGTGGCCAGGCAGCAGTAGAGGGCGTTGGCGGTGTTTGGAAAGATCTTACGGATTCTGTAAATGGTATGGCGAGTAACCTAACCGGCCAGGTGCGTAACATTGCCGAAGTTACCACAGCCGTTGCAAAAGGTGACCTTTCAAGAAAAATCACGGTGGATGTAAGAGGAGAAATATTGGAGCTGAAAAATACCATCAACACCATGGTGGATCAGTTAAATTCATTTGGATCGGAAGTAACCCGTGTTGCCCGTGAAGTAGGATCAGAAGGAAAGTTAGGCGGACAGGCGGATGTACCGGGCGTAGGTGGTACCTGGAAGGATCTTACGGATAGTGTAAATAAAATGGCGAGTAATCTTACCTCGCAGGTACGAAATATTGCGGAGGTAACCACGGCTGTGGCCAACGGCGATCTCTCCAGGAAAATTGGTGTGGATGTAAAAGGTGAAATATTAGAATTAAAAAATACCATCAATACGATGGTGGATCAGTTGAGAGGATTTGCATCGGAAGTAACCCGGGTGGCGAGAGAAGTAGGTACAGAAGGTAAATTGGGTGGACAAGCAAACGTACCGGGTGTGGCTGGTACGTGGAAGGATCTGACGGATTCGGTAAACCAAATGGCTGGTAACCTTACCGCACAGGTGCGAAATATTGCTGAGGTTGCCATTGCGGTAGCAAATGGCGATATGTCCAAAAAAATTACGGTGGATGTACGTGGAGAAATTTTACAGTTGAAGGAGACGCTGAACACCATGGTGGATCAGTTGCGTGCCTTCGCTTCTGAAGTTACCCGTGTGGCGAGGGAGGTGGGAACGGATGGAAAGTTGGGCGGACAGGCCTTTGTACCCGGTGTGGCAGGTACCTGGAAGGATCTCACCGACTCCGTGAATCAGATGACCGGTAACCTCACCGCACAGGTGCGAAACATTGCCGAAGTAACAAAGGCGGTGGCAAGTGGTGACCTTTCTAAAACAGTTGCTATTGATGTAAAAGGTGAGATACTTGATTTGAAAAATACCATCAATACCATGGTGGAACAGTTAAACTCGTTTGCCTTTGAAGTAACCCGTGTGGCACGTGAAGTAGGTACTGAAGGTAAGCTCGGCGGCCAGGCAGAAGTAAGAGGCGTGGGTGGTACCTGGAAGGATCTTACTGATAGTGTGAACATGATGGCATCCAACCTTACCAACCAGGTGCGTGGTATTGCAAAAGTGGTAACGGCTGTGGCGACAGGTAATTTGAAACAAAAATTGGCCATCGTTTCCCGGGGGGAAGTTGCGCAGTTGATTGATACCATCAATGAAATGATCGATACCCTGGCGCTGTTTGCCGACCAGGTAACCACGGTGGCCCGTGAAGTAGGTGTGGATGGAAGATTGGGCGGACAGGCATCTGTACCGGGTGCTTCCGGTATTTGGAAGAACCTTACCGAGAACGTAAACCAGTTAGCTCAAAACCTTACCACGCAGGTACGGTCTATTTCTGAAGTGGCATCGGCGGTTACAAAAGGTGATCTTACCCGTACCATTCGTGTGGAAGCGAAAGGAGAGGTGGAAGCACTGAAAGATACCATCAACCAGATGATCGCTAACCTGAAGGAGACAACGCTTCGTAACCAGGAGCAGGATTGGTTGAAATCGAACCTTGCAAAATTCACGCAGATGTTGCAGGGACAAAAAGATCTGAAAACAGTTACTCAAAGAATACTTTCAGAATTGGCGCAAGTGGTTTCTGCCCATTACGGCGCCTTCTATATCCTGAATCAAAATGAAGATACAGACGAGATCAAACTCTTTCTATTTTCGGCTTACGGTTATAAATCAGATAAAAATATTCCAACCCAATTTGCAGTAGGCGAAGGACTGGTGGGCCAGGTGGCATTTGAAAAAGAAAGGATCATCCTGTCAAATGTACCAAGCAATTATATCAAGATCACTTCAGGCCTGGGGAAAGCCAAGCCAACGAACGTCATCATTTTACCGGTACTATTTGAAAACAATGTGAAGGCCGTAATCGAACTGGCATCGTTAGACGTATTTAGCGAAACGCATATTGACTTTTTGGAACAGTTGACGGAAAGTATTGGTATCGTGTTAAACACCATCGAGGCCAATAGCCGTACCGAAGAGTTGCTTACACAGTCACAGTCTTTAGCAGGAGAATTGAAAATGCAGCAGGAAGAATTAAGTCGCACCAACGATGAACTTCAGGACAAAGCATTGCTGCTCGTTAAACAAAAAAATGAGGTGGAGGATAAGAACAAAGAGGTGGAAGAAGCAAGAAGATCATTGGAAGAAAAGGCAGAGCAGTTAACGCTTACATCCAAATACAAATCAGAGTTCCTTGCAAACATGTCGCATGAATTAAGAACGCCACTAAATAGCTTATTAATTCTTGCGCAGCAATTATACGAAAATGCAGAAGGCAACCTGAACGATAAGCAAATACGCTATGCGAAAACGATCCACTCCTGTGGTGATGATCTGATACAACTGATCAACGATATTCTTGATCTTTCCAAGATCGAATCAGGATTTATCACGGCAAATATTTCGCCGGTGCGTTTTGTTGAGATTGCATCTTTCGTGGAAACCACCTTTAAACCAATATCTGAAGCAAGACATTTGCGCTTTACGATTGAAACAGACACTAAGCTTCCAAATACAATGGAAACGGATGTGCAGCGTCTTAACCAAATATTGAAAAACCTGCTGTCCAACTCATTTAAATTTACTGAAAAAGGAGAGGTGAAGCTAAGGATATATCATGCCCAAAAGAATTGGAAACCTGGTAATCCAAACCTTGACCTTGCGAAAAAAGTAGTGGGCTTCGCCATCAGCGATACAGGGATTGGTATTCCGCAGGAAAAGCAAAACATTATTTTCGAAGCCTTTCAGCAGGCGGAAGGATCTACCAGTCGTAAATATGGCGGTACTGGTCTCGGTTTATCCATCAGTCGCGGTTTAGCGGAATTGCTTGGTGGTACCATCGAGTTGGAAAGCAATACTTCCCGCGGAAGCACATTTACTTTGTTCTTGCCGGTTGACAATGTTTCTGACGTTATATCAAAATCAACATCTGACACCCTGAAGACATACCAGCAATTTCAATTGGGCTCAGATTCCGGTGAAATAGACACGTTGCTGAATTCTATACGTGTTACAAATGAAGTGAGTGAATCGTCCAAGAGTCTTGCCATTGTAAATGAAATGATCAACGAAACAGGTGATGACCGAACTAACATTACATCGGCAGATAAAGTGATATTGGTAGTAGAAGATGATCTTCGTTTTGGTAAGATCATTGTTGAAAAAGCGCATGAGAATAATTTGAAGGCGATTGTGGCCGTTAGTTATATTGAAGTGTTTGATTTTATTAACCGCTTTACACCAATAGCCATTACGTTAGATGTAAAATTGCCGGATACCAGTGGCTGGAAAGTACTGGATCTTTTAAGAAACGATCTGAATTACCGGCACATACCCATACACCTGATATCTGGTGAAGAGAACCGCAACCTTGCATTAAGGAGAGGTGCCCGAAGCTTCCTTTTAAAACCCCTTGGCAACGAAGCGCTCAACGAATTATTTGATGATATTATAACCTTCCATAGTAAGGATGTAAAGAAGATATTGGTCGTGGAAGATAATGAGATCGATTCGTCGCAGATTGCTAAGATGCTGGAAAGTGAAAGTGCGAAAGTAGATATTGCTTCTACCGGGGCGCATGCACTGAAGCTGGTATCTGAACATGATTACGACTGCATTATTCTTGATTATACATTGCCGGATATAACAGGTACAGACCTGGTGAGCAAGGTTGGCGAGATCAAGAAAAAGCTTACGCCGGTGATCGTTTATTCTGCAAAAGATTTTTCAAAGAATGAGTTGGGAATATTAAATCGTAATTCAAATTCCATTTTACTGAAAGGTGTGAACTCTCTTGAACATTTGCTGGAAGAAACAGTATTGCACCTGCATGTAAATCATAAAGAGCTGTCGCAAACAAGGCGCAAGGTGATTGAGAATATACGTATGAAGGAAGATATCCTTACGGGAAAAAATATACTGGTGGTAGATGATGATGTGAGGAACTTGTTTGCATTGACAACCGTTTTTGAACGATATAATATCAATGTTATTACAGCCGAGAGTGGAAAAGAAGCGATCCAGATCATTAATGATGATCAGCCGAAAATTGATATGGTGCTGATGGACATTATGATGCCTGAAATGGATGGATACGAAACAACACAAAAAATACGCAGGGAACATCAGAACAGTACTTTACCTATTATCGCGGTTACGGCAAAAGCCATGAAAGGAGACAGGCAAAAATGCATAGAAGCAGGCGCTTCAGATTATATCACCAAACCATTAAAAATAGATCAGTTGCTTTCTTTAATGCGGGTATGGTTCTACAAATAAAACAAATTTAGATGCGTCAAAAAATTCTTTTAGTAGATGATAGGGAGGACAATTTGTTTTCAATGGAAACTATTTTGGAAGCCGATGGATATGAGTTTATCAAAGCCAATTCAGGCAGGCACGCGTTAAAAATATTATTGTCCGAATTTGATTTTGCCCTGATACTGATGGATGTTAAAATGCCAAATCTGAATGGGTTTGAAACTGCGGCATTGATCTATGAAAGGGAAAGATTAAAACACATACCAATCATTTTTATTACAGCCAATACTTATGGCGAAGAAAATATTTTTAAAGGTTACCGTACCGGCGCCGTAGACTATATTTATAAACCCATCAATCCTGAATTGTTGCGGGCTAAAGTTGCTGTATTCATTGATCTCTACAAAAAGAACCAACAGCTTCTTTTGCAGGAAGAAAAATTAAGGGCCATCAACAGGAATCTTCAAAGTGAAATTAACGACCGTAAGCATTCAGAAGAAAAGATCATCGAGCTTAACAAAGAACTGATCACAAATGTTGACCGGCTTGAGAAGGCAAATAAAGAGCTCGACAGGTTTGCGTTTATGGCTTCGCATGATTTGCAGGAACCGCTGCGGAAAATATTAACCTTCAGCGATCGCTTGTACACAAGGCACAAAGATGATCTCGACAGTGAGGCCATGTTAAATATTGATCGCATTCAAAAAGCCGCTTCCAGGATGCAGGCGCTTATCAAGGACATTCTTACTTTTTCAAAGCTATCTGTTGAAAAGGAGCAGTTCATAAAGACAGACATTGAGCAGATCTTAAGAGAAGTACTGGAAGAGTTACACACTACTGTGGAAGAAAAAAATGCAGCAATTCATTTGGAGCCGTTGCCGGATCTTTATGTAAATCCGGGATTGATAAAACCATTGTTTTTTAACCTGATCGGCAATGCACTTAAATATTCTAAAAAAGGCGAGGCGCCTGTTATAAAAATTTATCCGGAGATAACCAATGGCGATACGCAGCCGCTGGATTCAAAGGAGATGGTGAAATACTGTAGGATATTTATTAAGGATAATGGTATTGGGTTCGAACAACAATATGCAGGGCAGATATTTGAAATGTTTCAACGCCTGCATTCTCAGACGGATTATGAGGGCACCGGTATTGGCCTTGCATTATGCAAACAGATAGTAGAGAAACACAGGGGCTATATAAGCGCCTTAAGCACCATCAATGAAGGAGCTACTTTTATAATATCGTTGCCGCTCGAATACAATGAACCCGTAACATTGTTGCAATGACAATGTAAGGCGCGCATTCACCTGGAAATGATAATTTGAAAGCTTTTCTGCCATTTTTGGACGAACCTTAGTAGAAAGAAAATTACTATAATGATCAAACCTTATTACCTTATTTCAAATGAAGTGGAAACAATACAAACAGTTAAGGTAATAAGGTCAGTGATATTTGATGAACAATTCTACTAAGGTTTAAGGATTGAGTAAATTAAGATGTCACTAATTGATCTCTTGCGAAGTATATATGAAACGACAGAACCCATTAGAGTAGTTTTTATTATAGCAACCTCAATGAAAGCAGGCTGCAGAAAAAAATATAAGGGGATAAGTTTATATTATATGTATCTTTCCGTCAGCTTCGCTTTTAACGACCCCCGGACTGATATCCTCCTTTTGTTTTTTTATCCTTTTTTCTTATCCAATTTCTTGCAGTGCTGTTGCACTTTCATAAATCCTTTATCTAACAAGACTATAATTTATAATTATACCGAATCGAACAATTAGTATGTTATTAGCTCGTTCAAAAATAAAAGTTAGAGAGCAGCGCCGTTATTTTTCAATGTTGTTTTTTGATCCTGCCTGAAATATTTGTGTAATGAAAAAAGTGTTGATAATAGATGATGAAGTTGACTTGTGCCTGATGATCAGGCAATTTTTGTCAAGAAGAAATTATGAAGTGCATATTGCACATACGCTTACAGATGGAATCAACTACCTAAAAATAATTACGCCTGATGTGCTTATACTAGATAATAATTTACCCGATGGTATGGGATGGGATGCGGCAAGATCCCTTCATGAAAAATATCCGGAAATGAAGATCACACTCATCAGCGCTTATAAACTTGCCAGGGATCTTAGTGGCGGCATGGATCATATCAAGGTGCTTGAAAAACCTGTTTCACTTCTTGAAATCGAGCAACACCTCTAAGCGTGTGGTTTCTACTTCCTTCCCGCTGTTTGCTTCCAATTACTTTCCTTGAATTCAACAAATAAATTTATAGAGCGCCAACAAAAACTGGCATTAAACCTGCTATAAAAAATTAGAATAGTTATAGTTGATAATCCGTATTCGGCTAAATTTGCAAAAAATTTGATGTATTGGAAAACGCCTCTTTAATAGTTCGCTACACTAAAACGGTAAAGTACATCATTGGGTAACAACATATTTTAAACGACCTGTTATTTCCCTCAAATCTGCCGGATGCACCGGCCGACGGGTAAAAAGGTAAAAAAAATTCAACGATGGCACAAGTAAAAGAAGGCGATGTAGTACGTGTACATTACACGGGAAAATTAACCAATGGTGAACAATTCGATTCTTCGGTTGGCCGGGAGCCGTTAGAGTTTACAGTAGGTGCAGGTATGATGATCAAAGGATTTGATGCAGCTATGCCAGGAATGAATGTTGGCGAAAAGAAAACCATCAACATTGCGCCGGCAGATGGCTATGGCGAAAAGTCTGAGGAAGCGATCATTGAGTTTCCAAAAGAAAATGTGCCGGATGATATGAAGCTGGAACCAGGCATGACATTGACGTTAAGTAACCAGGCCGGTCAGCCTGTGCCGGTAACTGTAGTTGAAATAAATGATAAAGCGATCATATTGGATGCCAACCATTTTTTAGCAGGACAGGAGTTGGTATTTGATATTGAGTTGATGGAAATAGTGTAGCATATTTGATACTGGAAACTTGAAACTTGATACTGAACACTCATAACTCATAGCTCATAATTCATAATTTTATTTGACCAGGCTTTTGGTTTTCAATATAGCATTTGTTGCCGCTTGTCCGCCGCGGCGGATCACACACTCGTACAGTTGACGCTTTGGGCAGCAAGTAACCCGCAGCTTAAAGTAAACGGCATTAAATTGAATATTGAAAGGCAACTTACGAATAGAAAATATCAGTTAATTTAAGCAGCTTTGCCCGTGCAAGGCTGCTTTTTTTAATAGTAAAAAACAAGAACGCAGGAGAAATAATCTCCAACCCATTTGTCATGAATCTCATTTATAATTCTATCCATCGTCAAGTATCAAATATCCATCATCCAGTATCCATTATCCAGTATCCAGTATCCAGTATCCATCATCCATCATCCATCAACACTCAAAATAATGATAAACATCAGTCCCGATAATATGGCAGAGCGTCTTATGCGCTATGTGCAGATCGATACGCAGAGTGATCCTGTAAGTGATACAAATCCCACTACTGATAAACAAAAAGATCTAAGCAGGTTGCTGCATCGTGAGCTCCGTGGCATGGGTATCATGGATGCGCAAACAGATGAATACGGCTATGTATACGCAACCATTCCGGGGAATAGCGATAAAAAAAATATTCCTGCAATTTGTTTTTGCAGTCATGTAGATACAGCGCCGGATTGCAGTGGCGCCAATGTAAAGCCCATCCATCATCGTTACTACGATGGCAACGATATTGTATTGCCACACGATACCAGCCAGGTGTTGCGCTTAAAGGATCACCCTTATCTTGGTAATCATATTAATCATGGCATCATAACAGCAAGCGGGCTTACCTTATTAGGTGCCGATGATAAGAGCGGCGTTGCAGCCATTATGGAAGCGGCATTGTTCTTTATGCAGAATCCTTCTGTAAGGCATGGCGATATCAAGATACTATTTACGCCTGATGAAGAAGTAGGCAAAGGAACCGCTAAAGTAGATATGCAAAAGCTTGGTGCAAAGTATGGCTATACGTTGGATGGTGGAGAAGCCGGCAGCCTTGAAGATGAAACTTTTAGTGCAGATGCGGCAGTGATCACCATCGAAGGTGTGATCGTACATCCCGGCTATGCAAAGGGCAAGCTGGTAAATGCTTTAAAGGTGGCCGGAGCTATTTTATCTGCACTGCCTGCCGGTGAATGGAGCCCTGAAACTACCGAAGGAAAAGAAGGGTTTGTGCATCCTGTCGCCATAAATGGTATTGCAGAAAAAGCCGTCATCCAGTTTATTGTGCGTGACTTTACTTTGCCCGGATTGCAGGCGCATCACCAACGGTTAAAGAAGATCGCCGAAGAGACAGTTGCAAAATTTACAGGCGCTACATTCGAATATAAAGTGCAGGAGCAATATCGCAACATGAAGGAGGTGCTGGACAAACATCTGCATGTAATTGCTTATGCCGAAGAAGCCATACAACGTGCAGGCTTAAACGTAAAAAAAGAAAGCATCCGCGGTGGCACTGATGGCAGCCGTTTCAGTTATATCGGAATGCCCTGTCCGAATATATTTACGGGTATGCAAAATATACACAGTAAGATCGAATGGGTGGGTACAAAAGATATGGCGAAGGCTGCTGAAACTATTGTACACCTTGCAATGATCTGGGAAGAGAAAAGTTTCTGTCCCAGCGGGGTTTTCGCCGCATCATTTCTTAATTATAAAACCACCGCCTGCGAAACCCCGATGTTGAAAGCTCCCCAAAATTAAAAGTTACCACCATTGTAGCGTTATTGAAAGCGCAAAAATCAAAGCTCTTTTCTACATCGGGGTTTCGCAAGAAAGTCCCTTTTAATCTATAATGTATAATGCGAAAACCCCGCCGGGACGTAAGTAAGCTGGAATGGGTAGGTACAAAAGATATGGCTAAGGTTGCTGAAACTATTGTATACCTTGCAATGATCTGGAAGGAGAAAAGTTGATTTGTGTTATTACCCATCAGAAATGATTTCACCCGCTTCAAAGTTTTTAATCTGTCCCAGCGGGGTTTTCGCCGCATCATTTCTTAATTATAAAACTACCACATGCGAAACCCCGATGTTGAAAGCTCTCCAAAATTAAAAGTTACCACCGTTGTAGCGTCATTGAAAGCGCAAAAATCAAAGCTCTTTTCTACGTCGGGGTTTCGCAAGAAAGTCCCTTTTAATCTATAATGTATAATGCGAAAACCCCGCCGGGACATAAGTAAGCTGGAATGGGTAGGCACGAAAGATATGGCGAAGGCTGCTGAAACTATTGTACACCTTGCAATGATCTGGAAGGAGAAAAGTTGATTTATGTTATTACCCATCAGAAATGACTTTACCTGCTTCAAAGTTTTTTAACAGGGAATTTAAAATTCCCTATCTTCAAAAAAATTATAACAATGGACTTATTAAAAGATTATTGGTGGATCATCCTGTTGATCTTTATCCTGCTGGGTTGTTTTGTAACCATCAACCAGGGCCTTATTGGTGTGGTCACCATGTTTGGAAAATACCAGCGCATCATGCGGCCGGGGCTCAATTTTAAGATCCCCTTCCTGGAACAGATATATAAGAAGGTTAGTATCCAGAACCGTTCTGTTGAACTCGAGTTTCAGGCGGTAACAATCGACCAGGCAAACGTTTACTTTAAATCGATGATCCTTTTTTCCGTAATGAATGTAGATGAGGAAACAATTAAAAATGTAGCCTTTAAATTCATCAGCGAAAAGGATTTAATGCAGGCGCTTATCCGCACGGTAGAAGGAAGTATAAGAGCTTTTGTTTCTACCAAAAAACAAGCGGAAGTATTAAATGTGCGCAGGGATATTGTGGAGAATGTAAAAGAACAAATTGATCTTACATTAGAAGGCTGGGGTTATCATGTGCAGGATCTGCAAATCAATGATATTACATTTGATGAAGCGATCATGACGAGCATGAGTAAAGTGGTTGCAAGTAATAACCTGAAAGCTGCTGCTGAAAACGAAGGGCAGGCCTTATTGATTACTAAAACAAAAGCTGCCGAAGCTGAAGGTAATGCAATAAAGATAGCTGCTGAAGCAGAGCGCCAGGCTGCCCAGTTACGTGGACAAGGTGTTGCACTGTTCCGGGAAGAAGTAGCTCGTGGTATGAGCCAGGCCGCTTCTGAAATGAAACAGGCAAACCTCGATACCAATGTAATATTATTCAGCATGTGGGTAGAAGCCATCAAGAATTTTGCCGAGTATGGAAAAGGGAATGTGATCTTTTTAGATGGTGGCAGCGATGGCATGGAAAAGACCATGAAACAAATAATGGCAATGACTCAACTCGAAGGAAAAAAATAAATATTTTTCAGCGATCATTCTGAAATAAAAGCTCCGCCCTGCGGGGCTTTTATTTTAATTTTTACTTTAACAATTCTTTACATGGCAATTGGATAGTGTTTGCGTTTACAAAACCATATTGCAACATTGTTGGTACAATAATGTATGCAAAAAAAAGAAACAATTACATTTGCCTTAAATCAATCAATCAATGTTCGATATTTTATTACAGGTAGATTCAACCGCTGCTGCAGCAAAGGCCGGGGGCGAAGTTGAATCAGTTTGGAGTTTGTTAAGCAAAGGAGGCCCGCTAATGATACCCCTGGGTATTTTATTTGCTTTAGCAGTCTTCTTTTTTATTGAACGTTTGCTCGTCGTTCGTAAGGTGAGTAAAATTGATGAAAATTTTATGCGCATCATTCGTGATCACATTATCAATGGCAATGTAACCGCTGCAAGAAGTCTTTCAAAAAATACCGATAATCCTGTTGCGAGAATGATCGATAAAGGTTTGCAACGCATTGGCAAACCGATTGATGCCATTGAGAAAAGTATGGATAATGTAGGCAAACTCGAAATGTATAAAATGGAAAAGAACCTGGTGATGCTTTCGGTTATTTCGAGGATAGCGCCGCTCTTTGGATTCGTGGGAACTATTGTGGGATTGGTATTGTTGTTAAAAGAATTTGCAACCATCAGTAATCCATCCGTAAGCCAGATCGCTGATGCTATGTATATCAAACTTATTACAAGCGCCAGCGGCCTTATTATCGGTATGTTAGCCTACCTGGGGTACAGTTATCTTGATACGCAAATCAATAGAACAGCTAACAGGATGGAAGCAGCAAGCAGCGATTTTATTGACATCCTGCAGGAGCCGACTAAGTGATTTGTGTTGAATGATGAATGATAAATGTTGTGTGAATGCGAATGCGAGGTTATTTTTTTATCAGGTAAAACTTTTTAGCATCGTTCGCATACAACCAACAGCGATTTAAAAAGTGAGAAAATAATAAATCAAGCTAAATACTAAGTTCAATAATTTATCTCCATTTAACATTCAACACACAACATTCAAAATAATAAAACAGCATGGGTCTCAGAAGAAATAAATTACGTGAAAGTCATGATGAGGTGGATACCGGGCCGCTGAATGATATTTTATTTATCCTGCTTATGTTCTTTTTAATGATCTCTACACTCGCCAATCCAAACGTGATCAAGATGAGTGTGCCACGTGCAAAAAGCGATACCAAGACCAAGCAAAGTGTGGTAGTAAGCGTTGATAAAAATAAAAATGTATTTATCGGCTCCAGGAAGATTGTAATGGATTCGCTTGAATCTGCGCTGCAGAAATACATCAATAAAGGAGATAGTATAAAACCAGCAGTTGTAATCAATGCCGATTCTGTTGCACAATGGGGCGAAATAGTAAGGGTGATGAAAATAGCCAGGCGTTTAGGTGCTTCTACATCAGCAACAGTTTCCGGTACAGAGTAACTTTTAGTAGTTGATATTAACCCACTACGATCATTCGTTCTTTCCCAAACATATCTTTTTTTATTTCAGCTATCCAGTTACCATTACTAAAAATTGCTGCCGTTTCTTTTCCAAATTCTTCATTTATCTCAAGAAATATTTTACCGCCGGGCAGTAAGTGATCCTTTGCGAAAGCTGCGATCTTTTCATAAAATAAAAACGGAGATTGATCAGGTACGAATAAAGCAGTTGATGGTTCAAAATCGGTAACATTCTTGTCCAACTTTTCTTTTTCACTTACAGGGATATAGGGAGGATTACTTACGATCACACTAAAAGTTCCGAGGTTTTTCCATTGTAGCTCATCCAGGAAATCTAATTGTAGAAAATCAATTTGTACATTTTGGGCTGCTGCGTTTTCTTTACTAATAAGCAATGCTTCACTACTCAAATCAATTGCTGTCATATTCATCGCTGGTAAATTTTTCTTTATAGCAATGGCAATGCAGCCGCTTCCTGTTCCAATATCCAAAATTTTTACTACATCATTTTCACCAGCTACTTTTTGCTGGCATTCATCAATCACCAATTTTACCAACTCCTCTGTTTCGGGTCTTGGTATAAGGGTGTGTTCGTTTACGATTAATCTCATATTATAAAACCATGCTTCGCCTAAAACATATTGCAAAGGTTTATGGCGGAGCAGTTCATCCAGGCGAAAGTTTAGTGTGTTGATTATCTCATCTGCCGGTATGAGTGTGGGGTTTTTAACCAGGTCTGCCCGTTGTATTCCGGCAGTTGCTACAAACACAAGGTCTGTTATTATGGACGCCTCGTTTGCGGAATAAAGTGCCTGCAAATCTTGCAGGTACTTACTATATATTTCCTTGATCGTCATCAGGACAAACATAGTTTATTTTTCTATTCCTATTTTTGCGGCTTGACTACGCATGAAAAATATATGCAGCGCTGTTTTGCACTTGCACAGTTGGGTGCAGGGAATGTAGCGCCTAACCCAATGGTGGGAGCTGTGTTAGTACACAATGATCGTATCATTGGGGAAGGCTATCATAAGCAGTACGGGCAGGCGCATGCTGAAGTGAATTGTATAAACGATGTGAGCAACGATGACCTGCACCTTATAAAAGAGGCTACCATGTATGTCTCGCTGGAGCCCTGTGCACACTATGGAAAAACGCCGCCTTGTGCAGACCTTATCATCAAAAATAATATTCTCCAGGTGGTGGTTGGTTGCAGGGATAGTTATAAAGAAGTGGCCGGCAAAGGCATTCAAAAAATGGAGGCAGATGGTGTACAGGTTATAACAGGCGTGCTTGAAAAAGAAGCCCAGGACTTGAACCGGCGTTTCTTCATGTTTCATAATCTGCAACGACCCTACATCATTTTAAAATGGGCACAATCCGAAAATAGGAAGATCGCTTCAGACACTGGCGGAAGAGTGCTGATCAGCAATGAAAAAACAAACCGCCTTGTGCACAAGTGGCGCAGTGAAGAAGCGGCAATTTTGGTTGGTACCAATACTGCCCTGAAAGATGACCCATCGTTAACAACAAGAAATTGGAAAGGAAAAGATCCTGTGAGACTGGTGATTGATAAAGAACTAAGGTTGCTTCGCAATCTTAAATTATTTGACGGAACGGCTCAGACGATCGTGTTCAATGGAATCAAGGATAGTGAGGATACCGTTGTTTACATTAAGCTTGCAAATGACAGTAATTATCTGCCACAAATAATGGATCGTTTGTTCCAACTCAATATCCAAAGTGTGTTGGTAGAAGGCGGTGCACGGTTATTACAATCTTTCATTGACGAAGGTCTGTGGGATGAAGCAAGGGTTATCACCAACAAGGAGCTGCAGATTCCCTTTGGCATCGATGCACCTGAATTAAAAAATTATCAAATAAGATCCGGCGAACAAATATTGTCAGATACGATTCAATATTACCGGCACGTATAAAAGTTTTAAATGGTGAATGATGTATCGCAAAAAAAATCATCTCTGCAATCGCTTAACTTACCGCACCAATAAATATGAGTGAACCAGAATTTTACAAAACGATCGATCAGCCCGGTATGGCGGAATTTAAAGACAGGGGAAGTAAATTCATAGCTTATGCTTATCCCATTGAAACACCCGATGATTTTAAAAGCCATTTGCAGCATTTAAAAAAAGAGCATCCAAAAGCTGCCCATCATTGTTTTGCCTATCGCATTGGTACAGATGGAAATGTTTTCAGGGTAAGTGATGATGGCGAACCATCCGGCTCTGCTGGTAAGCCGATCCTTGGCCAGCTGGATAGTAAAGAAGTGACTAATATAGCCCTCATTGTTGTGCGCTATTTTGGAGGCTCATTGCTTGGTGTGCCAGGGCTTATCAATGCCTATAAAACGGTGACCAGCCTGGCTTTGCAGGTAATACCCATCATTCATAAGCAAATTGAAGCGAGGTATATCATACATTTTGATTATACAATGGTAAACGACGTGATAATGATTATAAAGCAAGGAGGTTGTACCATCATCCACCAGGAAATGCAATTGTTCTGCAACATCACCGCAGGCATCCCAAAATCAAGACTGACTGAAGTGCTCTATCGCCTGAAAGAATTAAAAAATGTAGAAACAAAAAAGCTTGTATAAATGCAGGGCTTTTTGTAAATTTCTAAAAATTAATATCCATGGCAACTGAAAAAAAATACAAGAGCTTTTGGAGTTTTTACCCATACTATCTCACCGAACACCGGGACCCAACAAATCGGGTACTGCATTTTACCGGCACCTTCCTCATCATCGTTTTATTGATAGCTGCAGTTGTTTTGCAGAAGTGGTGGTTGCTTGCCATTATCCCGGTTTGTGGTTATGGGTTTGCATGGGCTGGTCATTTCTTTATTGAAAAAAATAAGCCCGCAACTTTTACTTATCCCTTGTATAGCCTCGGTAGCGACTTTGTAATGTTCTGGCATATATTAACCGGACAACTAAATGAACAATTGAACGAAGCCGACCGTATCATCCATAATAATTCGTAAATGAATATTGAACTGCTAAGAGATTACGTGATTCAAAAACCTTTCGTTACGGAAGGTTTTCCTTTTGGTGAAAACGTGATCGTTTTCAAAGTAAACAACAAAATATTTTTGTTGGCGCCACTGGTTGCCAATCCGGTCCAGTTCAACGCAAAGTGTGATCCGGAGAGGGCTGCTGAGCTTAGAGAAGAATATCCCACAGCAGTTTTGCCGGGCTATCACATGAATAAAAAACATTGGAACACCGTTGTTGCAGATGGCAGTTTATCCAAAAAACAAATTTTAGAACTGATCGATCATTCCTACCAGTTAGTTGCAAAAATTAAAAAGTAGCAGATCAAATGGCCGGATGATTTCCATGAATAATTCGCTTGTGTTACTTGCTTAAACAAATATTTTTAATATATTGTAATACTAAAATTTACCCAATGGAACAAGGCGAGGATTTTTCAGAAGACTTCCAGGAGAACCTGCGGATAGAAAATGAGTTCCTGCGAATCAAATTGAAAGCGCAATATGGAGATGCTTTTCACATGGAAAGCAATGAGGGACTACCACCGGAAATTGAAAATCAATTCCTCAAAAGCATGATGGCATTTGAAGATGAATATGCCCGGGAAGAATACACTACTATTTACGATAGGATCGGGCAACCCCCAGTGAAAGCCATGGATGATATGACCGAGATAGAATTGGCATTGGAACTGGAAAGGTTAATGCAATTACTGGAGAATAATGATATTAATCTGAACATAATAGATGGCCCGTATCCTGATGAAGTGATCTATCGCTTTATCACGGATGAATTATTTGAACATAAGATCGGCAAAACGCCAATTGCCGGAATGACCACCAATTTTATTTATGAAGAATTTCATCCAAACCATAAAGCTGAAATCATTAAGCGAACCCACACTTTTTTAAAGAACTGGTTTGAACGGAACTTTAATGAATATTGCACTGAACTGAGCTGGCATTGCACAAGTGCCGACGAAACACATTTTTCCAGGGAAGATATTATAGACAGGATGAAAATATTCTTTGATGCTTTTGAAGAATTCAAGGAAGACGGTTATAATATCGACAACATAAGTTTTGAGCTCCAGGAAAAAGATAAGCGGGGGCTGGGCTTCGCAGAGGGGATGCTCAAGTATAAGGCCGTTATGGAAAATAGCGAATTCATTGAATACAAAGGGCCTTATAAATTATACATGCAATTTGAAGAAGATTGGTGGAGTATATTTTATTTTGTGATGCCGGGATTTAAATGGTAAGGTTCCGTTCTTTATTTATATTTCCAGTGCCTGCTTTTTCCTTCTGCCATCCACCCAAGCGCCGTCTCCATTCGCTTATTCCTGGTTGCTTCTGTCTTCGCTTCGGTTATCCATTCCAGGTATTCTTTTTTATGTGAGTAAGCATAATTTTCAAAAACAGTTTTTGCCTTTTTATTTGTATTCAATGCCTTTATAAAATAATCCGGTATTTCAAGTTCTGTTTTCTCCGCCTTGGGTTTAGCAGGAAGTTTAATACCACGGTCTGTAAGGTCCATCGCCTCTTTAATATAGCCGATAATTTTTTTATCAGGCGGAAGATCTTTCAGTGAAGTGATTCTTCCGAGGTGCCCCATAGCGGATTCTGATTTTGCATTTTCTACCAACATGGGATCCTTCATTAACGAAGCCTTCCAGAAACCAAAAGCGCAGTGTTGTTTAAATGCGGCCATGCTGCACATCATTTCATTTTTGTAATCAAAATGCGGAAAGCTCCATTTTATCTTTTCTTCTACCTCGGGACAGGCACTGTGAACAAGTTCCCGAATATGCAGCAAAATTGGCTTCGCAAAATCTGCGGATTTCAATATATAAGCATCTATCGCTTTATCTTTCTTTCCCATAATAATTTGTTTGAAATTATTGTTGAATACAATGTATTCAATTATTTTCAAAAACAAACTATCTCCTGCTCTTGCTATCGGTCAGTACTATCCTGCAAGCCTTGCGTTCTATTCAAGTTGTAGATTTTTAGAGTTTAAGTTTTTAAATTTTATTAATGTTTTTGTGAGGAATCCTATGAGCCGGACCGTTAATTTTTTTTGCCTGATTTACTGAATCTCTGTTAGCGTTGCCTGTTTAGCGTGGCTTTACCATGGTATCAACGGGAGTTGATGTAGGGCTCCCTGCGCTGCCAATGCTATCAGTTGTGGCGCCTGGAATAGGTGCTGTTCCAGCGCCGGTAATGTTAGTGTCGGATGACTGGCTATTGATGGTAGTTGATGTAGTATCAGAACCTGAACCTGAACTGTTTCCTGAATCGCCACATGAGGTGATGGCTAAAGTTAATAGAGCCACAAAAATTGTTTGTTTCATAAATTAATTTTTTGGTTACCTCAGATCATTAAAATTCTGAGCCAATGTATAGGCTGGGAATCCATTTTATTAATATGCCTTAGAAATGAAGTGTTTATAACATTTGTAAGGGGATTAATTCGAATTATAAAAAAGATTCATGTTGATTTTATTCCCCATCGGACTGCGATAAATTCACCTCATTAGAGATTTACATGACAATCGAAATTGATTTTAACAGAGGATTCGTTCTCCTCATCAATCTTATTTCAAAAATTGGCCGGCAATTTGTTTATTAAAAATTACTTACTAGAAAGGGAACCAAGAATTTAGCAAATTGTTCGATTCAAGACTGGGCGTTAAAGACCAATATAGGATCAGCATCAATATGAATATTATCTATGAAAGAACGGATTGAACGCCAGCCATTAAAAGTGCTGATGACCACGGATACAGCAGGTGGTGTATGGTCTTACTCGGTAGAGTTATGCAAAGCACTGCGACTACACAACGTACATTTTTATTTAGTTACTACCGGTTCACCTTTGCAGCTTTCTCAAAAGATGGAAATCGAACACCTGGAGAATATCACTGTGTATGAAAGAGAATTTCTGTGTGAGTGGATGGATTCTCCCTGGCAGAGTATTGACGAATCAGGCAAATGGCTGCTACAGTTGGCTGATAAGCTCCAGGTAGACCTGGTCCATTTAAATTGTTTTGCGTACGGATCGCTTCCCTGGAAAATACCCGTAATGGTGGCGGCCCATTCAGATGTTTTCTCATGGTGGCTTGCTGTGAGAGGAACTTATCCACCAAAGGAATGGAACGAATATTTTAAGAGGGTGCACACAGGTTTGCGCAACGCCGATTTTATTATAGCTTCATCGAGGGCCGCAATGAATGATATTCGAAAAACATATTCTGCAATTGCTCCGGGCAGGGTAATTTATAATGGCAGAAGCTCCGAAATATTTCATCCTGCACAAAAGAAGCCGTTCATTTACAGCAGTGGGAGTATTTCGGATGAAGCAAAAAATATCCGCTTATTAGTAGAAACGGCAAAGCGGGTTCCTTATGAAGTACGATTAGCCGGCGACACCAGCATTGATAGCGGAAGTGGCGAAAGAGCAGGCTTAAATATTAAATGTCTCGGAAAGTTATCCGAAAAAGAAATGGCACTTGAGTTATCCGCCGCGTCTATTTATGTGCTGCCGGCAAAATATGAGCCTTTCAGCTTGCCGGTGCTCGCAGCGGCGCTATCGGGATGTGTGCTGGTATTAGGAAAAATAAACTCTCTGAAAGAAATATGGAAGGACAGTGCCATGTATGTTGATACCAACGATGCCGGTAAATTAGCCAACACTATCAACTTCCTGGTTGAGAACCACGAGGCTCGTTTTTATTACGCACAACGAGCAAGGGAAAGAGCAAAGAATTTTACAGCATCGGCTATGGCATTCAGCTATATGCAGGTATACACAAAGCTGCTGCAAAGCAACAAGCAGTTGGCCTATGCACAGAACTTTTACAAATGAATATAGGGGAATTAGCAGCAGCTAATGCTAAAACTAAAAGAGCTGCCCCAATAGAGCAGCTCAAGCATTTTTCGTAGCACGTACGGGAATCGAACCCGTGATTCCTCCGTGAAAGGGAGGCGTCTTAACCCCTTGACCAACGCGCCATTGTTTAATGGTCGGCAAAGATAAGCGGACATCACTAAAAAAGCAAAATATTTAAGAAAATAAAATTTTGCTAAGCCGGATTTTTGTTGACGTTCTTTTTAACTCCTACAAACTGATACCTTTTTAAAAAACGTCGGTAGGTACTGAATATCAACTTATCTATCATCATCCATAATATCCGGCCGGCGCTCTTTTGTTAGCTGTACGCTTTGCTCATGTCGCCACTGCTCGATTTTTGCATGATTTCCACTCATTAGTACATCGGGCACCTTCCATCCCCTGAATTCTACCGGGCGGGTGTAAACAGGCGGCGCCAACAGGTTATCCTGGAAGGAATCTGTTAGCGCAGAGGTTTCATCATTTAACACACCGGGAATTAACCTGCCAATAGCATCTACTAATACCGCGGCTGCCAGTTCTCCGCCACTTAAAACGTAATCGCCTATTGAAATTTCTTTTGTAATAAAATGGTCCCTTAACCGCTGATCAATGCCTTTATAATGGCCGCATATCAATAACAAATTATTTTTTAATGAAAATTGATTGGCCATTTTTTGATCAAAGGTTTGCCCATCCGGTGTTAAAAAGATGACCTCATCGTAGATAGTATCCTTTTGTAAACTTTCAATTGCATTTACCAGCGGCTCTATCATCATTACCATTCCGGCTCCGCCACCAAATTGATAATCGTCTACCTGTGCCCTTGCATAAGTGGTATGATCCCGTAGATTGATCACGTTCACATGGAGTAAACCTTTATCCCTTGCCCGCTTCATAATGGAATGGGCAAAGGGGCTTTGCAAAAGATCGGGCACCACCGAAATGATATCGATTTTCATTTTTACTTTATAAGGGAGATTAACAATGGTTGGCGAATATAAAATTAAATAGCGACCTCGTACATTGGCTTTTCAAAACAGAAAGACTTAGAAATATATAGTGTGTAGAACCGAACCTTTGTAGAAATAAAATTTAAACTTTTATAAAGCTTTATGGGGCGTCCATAAATCCATCGAGGTCACGTTTATCTTTCTTGGTTGGTCTTCCAACTTTACTCATTCGTTTGCCGGTGTGAAATGCGGCTGCCTGGTATTTTATACTGCCTACTTCTTCAGGTGGTGTGATGTCTGTGTAGTAGGTGATCGCCTCGCTATATTGCACCCGGTGGTCTAATAACCCAACAACTTTTATCATCCATTTTCTTGCCTCTGTTTTTACTTCGTATTCATCGCCTGGCTTTACTGTTTTGGAAGCTTTAACATTTTCTCCATTTAGCTTAACCTTATTATTATCACAAGCCTCCGATGCCTGGCTGCGGGTTTTAAATAGCCTTATAGCCCATAAATATTTATCCAGCCGAAGCTTTTCTTTTTCCATTTTGTAAAATTAGTAGCTTTTATTCTGCCCGTACAAAAAGCGGCAGTATTTCGTTAATTTAGTTTATTAAAATATTTATATGCCTGTAAAAAAAACCGGGGTTATTATCCTGTTCGTCCTGATATCATTTAGCCCGTCTCTTGTAGCCCAGCTACGTTCCGTTACCCAATGGACAACTGATGGTAATTCAATTTATTTAAAGAATAAAAATGGCATAGTCCGGCAAGATCTAAAGACCAAGGCTGAGACCATTGTAGTCACACTGCAACAGTTGACCACATCCGATGGCAAGATCATTGACCCGGCTGCGTTTTATTTTAGCAGTGATAACAAAAGCCTGTTAGTGTTTACCAATACTGCAAGGGTGTGGCGGTACAATACAAAGGGCGATTACTGGGTGCTGGATATTGCTGCAAATAAACTTACGCAGCTTGGTAAAGGAAAGCCGGCTCAGTCATTAATGTATGCTAAGTTTTCGCCTGATAGTAAAAAAGTGGCGTATGTAAGCGAACATAATTTATTTAGTGAGGAGGTATCATCTGGCAAGATCAACCAACTAACGACGGACGGCACACGAAAACTGATTAACGGAACTTTTGATTGGGTATATGAAGAGGAGTTTGGCTGTAGAGATGGCTTTCGCTGGAGCCCTGATGGAAACAGTATTGCTTACTGGCAGGTAGATGCAACTAAAATAAAAGATTATTATATGCTGAATACAACCGAATCCAATTATTCGGAAGTGATCCCTGTTGAATATCCTAAAGTGGGAGAAGCGCCTTCACCAGTTAAAATAGGTGTGGTAAATATAAGTGGAGGAACTACCAAATGGATGAGTATTGAAGGCGATCCGCAACAGCACTACCTGCCGCGTATGGAATGGGTGAATGCGCAAACATTGGTAGTGCAACAGCTTGATCGCAAGCAACAACAAAGCAAGTTGCTTTATTGCAATGCTGCCGATGGGAAAGCAAGCGTTTTTTATTCGGAGAAAAACGATGCATGGATAGAAATTAAAAGTTACTGGAATGATGATGACCCAACGGGATGGGAATGGATCCACAGTAAGAAAGACTTTATATGGGTGAGTGAAAAAGATGGGTGGCGCCATATATACATGGTGAGCAGTGATGGTAAAAAAGAAACTTTACTAACCAAAGGCGATTATGATATCGCATCTGTGGAATGCATTGATGAGGCGGCAAATTATATTTATTTTATGGCGTCGCCGGATAATGCCACCCAACTTTATTTGTACAGGACAAAGATAGATGGCAAGAGCAATGCTGAACCGGTTTCTGATCTTGCTGAAAAGGGCACCCACAATTATACTATTTCGCCGGGTGCAAAATGGGCGAAGCATAGTTTTAGTAATTATAAAACACCTTCTTCACAAGAATGGATTTATTTGCCTGACTTCATTAAAAAAAATATCAATAGCAATCACACCAATACAACGGCGGATGTACCCACCAGTACGATACGTTATACAACCGTTACTACCGAGGATGGTATTACGCTTGACGCATGGATCAACAGTCCGGCAAATTTTGACAGTACAAAAAAATACCCGGTAGTTTTTTATGTGTACGGAGAGCCTGCATCGTCTACCGTTGTTGACGCTTATGGTAACCATCAGAATTTTTTGTACAAGGGCGATATGAGTGCTGATGGCTATTTCCAGGTGGGGGTTGACAACAGGGGCACACCATCTTTGAAAGGCGCTGCATGGAGAAAAGCGATTTATAGAAAGATCGGAACGGTCAATATCAGGGATATGGCAATGGCTGCAAAAAAGATACTGGCAAAGCCTTATTTTGATAAAGACAGGGTGGCCGTATGGGGCTGGAGTGGTGGCGCTTCTTCTACGCTAAATTTGTTGTGTCAATATCCTGAAATTTTTAAAACGGGTATCGCTATTGCTGCTGTGACGAACCAATTATTTTACGATAATATTTACCAGGAACGATACATGGGTTTGCCGCAGGAAAACATGGAAGATTTTATAAAAGGATCGCCGATCACTTATGTAAAAAATTTAAAGGGAAATTTATTGTACATACATGGCACGGGTGATGATAACGTACATTACAGCAATGCAGAAGTGCTGTTGAATGAACTGGTAAAATATAATAAGCAATTCCAGTTTATGGCTTACCCTAATCGTACGCATGGGTTATCTGAAGGAGAGGGTACGGGTCTTCACCTGGTGACTTTGTATACAAAATTTCTACAGGCCAATTGCCCTCCGGGTGCCAGGTAGCGTAACGTATTTTATAGCTTTGAAAATTCTTATACTGTACATGTAAAGAAAGTGATTTTGTATTAACCTTAATCGAAACAAATTACAGTACTGATTCAACCTTATTACTTTATTTATAATTGACTAAAAATATTACACTCCCCGAATAAGGTAATAAGGTTGAGTAACTATGGGGTGATTTTCTACTAAGGTTAATTCTACTTTGACAAGTCAAACCTTTGTGTTTTTTTGTTGGCCAGCAGATGTTTTTTATGGCGGCATCGTTGTGTTATTCTAATTCCGATCTTTCGGAACTCACTTGTACTGTATTTTTTCATGGCATCTTTTTCGTTCCATAATTAAACTATCGTAACCGTGAGCTACATTTTTTTTAAATATGTCAAAGTAGAATTAAAAGGCAGTTGTTTAGTTTATTCATCTCAGCTTTGGGAGGTCTTGCACATAAGCACCTTTTTTCTATATGGCAGATTTTTGAAAGTCACCAACTTATCCTTTGCGAAGTATAATTTATCAGCGTACTGCTATAATCAGAAAGCTGAAGCTTAATCGAAGTACAAATTTTCAAACGTGCGACGCCACCGAAGCTGCACACTGATCAACTGGCGGCTAACAAATTCTTACTCAGCATAAAATAAAAAACAGGTAATTATTAGTTACCTGTTTTTTACTGCGGCCAAACGTCACTGTTAGAAAATATATCTTAAACCAAATTGCATTTGCCAGCGGGAAGGCAGATCAGGACTCGCAACGAAAGTTTCTTTTAGTGAGGGATCAAACTGATAATTTCCGCTTGGGAGATAGGAGATAGGTTGGAAATATCCGGAAGTGCTGGCGTACTTCCTTACGCCCCATTTACTGCTGATAAGATTTCCCGCGTTAACAATATCCAGGCTCACCTGTATGGTATTTGTTTTTTTATTTACCGTGAAATTAAAGTCCTGCAATATTCTTATATCCACCTGGCTAAACCAGGGGGTTTCACCTGCATACTTCTCGGTGTAGGTGCCTCGCCTGCTTTTCAAATATTTATCCTGTTCGATGAAATTTTTAAAAGCGGTACGCTGTGCAGCCTCATTTTGCACTACGCCATTTACATCAGTCAAAGGAGTAAATGGCATCTTATCTATTTCACTGTTTTTTGGCACATACATCAGGTCGTTGGAAGCAGTTCCGTCTTTGTTAATATCTCCGCCGTACACATACGCAAAACGGTTGCCGCTGGTCCAGTTGCCAAACAATGAAATGGTAGTGGCATACTTGCCTTTGCCGTATTCAAATTTCTTAAATCCTGCCAGTACAAAACGATGTGTATTGCCATACAATGAGCGGCTATTGATCGCTTCGTTTGCATTGTTCAGGATGGGGTTACGATCAAATGCATCGCTGCTTATTTCGGCAGATATTGAGCTGGCGTCTGTGGCAACAAGGAAGTTATATGCAGCGGTAAGGAACAGGTTATTGCTAAGTGATTTTTGCACTGAAAAGCTGGTGTTGAACTGGTAGCCTGCCTTTGTGTTGGTAAAGATGTAAGCGTTGTTTGCACCTTTATCGTTGGCAGTGTAAACTGCCCTTGTATCACCAATGCCACTGTTCAAAGAACCGGTCGGCGTACCAAGCGCATAGTTACGCACCATCATGGCATTTACATCTTTTGAAAAAGCAACATCCACTGTGAAAACGGTACTCCTGCCGGCTTTTATATCGCTGCCGATATTGGTGCGCCATATCTGCGGCCATTTAAAATTGCTTGCAGTTGCACAATAGAAAAATGAAAATGGATTGCCGATATGATTGCCGAGCCATACAAAGGGAAAACGGCCGGTAAACAAACCTGAACCTCCTCTCAATTGTACGCTCTTATCACCGAGCACATCCCAGTTAAACCCAACTCTTGGTGAGAATAATGGTTTGGAAGATGGCAGTTTAGTATTGTCTAACTGTTTTCCTTTGCCGTTGCTAACAGGCTGGCCATGCTCATCAAATAATGTGAGGTTGTCGTTGTTTGGAAGTGTTGGAGAATCAGTTTTGCCATCTGGCTGTATGTATTTTGAACTCATATAAAGTGGCACGTCCATTCGTAGTCCATAGGTCAAACGGAAATTGTCAGTTACTTTCCATTCATCCTGCAAGTATAGAGAGTACTGGGCTACGGTCAGTTCGTACCATGTCCATTTGTTTGTTTTGCCGGCGGCGGTTGCGGCTGCAACATCAACATCTAAGGGATAAGCGCCAAACACATACGCCCCACCTACAGGGACACTGTCTTTAAAATCTTGTATACTTGCATCGCTGAACAATGTTGCGCCGT
>JBDSAP010000176.1:0-4508 GCA_039922055.1 Ferruginibacter sp. | reverse complement strand
ATATCAATGAAAGCCTCAATGCGTTCCCTTATGTAAACGGTAAACTGTTTGAAGAACATTTGCCAACCGCAGCCTTCGACAGCCAGATGCGAAAGACACTGATGGATTGCTGCCTGCTCGATTGGGGTAAAATTTCTCCCGCCATATTTGGATCGCTTTTTCAAAGTGTGATGGATGCAAAAGCAAGACGAAACTTAGGTGCACATTATACAAGCGAAAAGAATATTCTCAAGCTTATAAAGCCGTTGTTTTTAGATGAGTTGTATGCCGAATACAAAACTGTAAAAGATAGCAAAGCGAAGCTGCAAAAGTTTCACGATAAGATGAGCAGCCTGCGGTTTTTAGACCCTGCCTGTGGATGCGGTAACTTTTTAATAATCGCTTATCGTGAGCTTCGCCTGCTCGAAATAGAGATCATCAAGCAAAGGCTGAAGCTGGAAGGTTTTAGAGAAGAAGTATTAAGGGAAGCTAAAATGGATGTAGGCTATTTAGTGCAGTGCGATGTAGATCGGTTTTACGGAATAGAGTATGAAGAGTTTCCGGCACAGATAGCGCAGGTAGCCATGTGGCTGGCCGATCACCAAATGAACCAACTCGTAAGCAACACCTTTGGCGAATATTATGTGCGCCTCCCTTTACGCAAAAGCGCCACCATTGTTCATGGCAACGCATTGCGAACCGATTGGCAAAGCCTGTTGATAAAAGAAAGCACAATTTCTATAATTGCTGATGAAGCTAATTTGATAACTCTTGCCGAACCCCAGGAAGTTTATCAATCGATAAATGTGTACGCTAAAAAATTCAATTATGTAAACGCCGAAGAAGTAAAGACTGTAGCCAGAATAAAGTACGACTTCATTTTAGGCAATCCGCCATTTATTGGTTCTAAGATCTTAAGTGAACAGCAGAAAAAAGACATGTTGCAGTTTGTTACTAATATACCCGGCGTAGGCTCTCTGGATTATGTGGCTGCCTGGTATATCAAAGCCGCAAAGTATATGAACGGGCATGACTCTTTAAGCAACGGAGAAAAGACTTTGATAGAGCAGCCGTTGCATCTTACCCGTGTAGAAAATAATAACAGGCAGCAGACCAAAGCCGCATTTGTATCCACAAATTCCATTACACAAGGAGAACAAGTTGCTATACTTTGGAATTGGATGACCAAACAAGGTATAAACATAAATTTTGCTCACCGGACATTTCAATGGAGCAATGAAGCCAAAGGTGTTGCAGCAGTTCATTGTGTCATCATTGGTTTTGAAAATCACGTTTCAGAAAAGAAGATGCTTTTTGAATATAAGAACATCAAAGGAGAAGCTTATGAAGTTAAAGCCAAAAATATAAATCCTTATCTCGTAGATGCCCCAAACGTTATTGTACAAGGACGATCACAACCCTTGTGCAACGTTCCTTTAATGTTTAATGGAAGCATTCCCGCGGATGGAGGAAATTTAATAATTGATGAAACTGATTATAAGCGATTCGTAGAACAGGAACCACTAAGCGAAAAATATTTAAAAAGATATGTAGGCGCAGAAGATTATATTAACGATAATGTCCGCTATTGTTTATGGCTGGTAAGCTGTCCCCCAAATGAATTAAGAGGCATGCCTCATGTAATGACAAGGGTTCAGCTTGTAAAAGAAATGCGTGAAGCCAGCAGTAAGACTGCAACAAAACAGAAAGCTTTAACCCCTACAATCTTTACAGAAAACAGGCAACCAAAAGAAGGAAGTTATTTAGCTATTCCTCGTACATCTTCAACAAATAGGAAATACATACCAATAGGCTTTTTATCATCAGATACAATTGCAGCTAACGACTTGCAAATTGTACCCAATGCTAAGCTATACCACTTTGGAATGTTGATGAGTGAAATGCACATGGCCTGGGTCAAATACACATGCGGCAGATTAAAAAGTGATATTCGCTATTCTGCGAAATATACTTATAACACTTATCCATGGCCAGAAAACCCAACTGAAAAACAGATACAAGCCGTAGAAGCCGCCGCACAAAATGTATTAGATGCAAGGGCACAATTTCCCGAAGCAAGCCTTGCAGACCTTTACGACCCAAACACAATGCCACCAGTATTAGTAAAAGCCCACCAGGCATTAGACAAAGCCGTAGACCTTTGCTACCGCCCTCAACCATTCATCAACGAAACCAAACGCATAGAGTTTTTATTTGAGTTGTATGATAAGTACACGAGTGGGATGTTTGCTGACAGCAAAAAAAATAAACCAAAAAAGACTTAACAAATTAATCAGTGCTACAAAACCATATCACCAGTTGTCAGTCATACCTATTTAGATTGCCACAAAAGATTATTTTCAGTTGCCCAAATATGGGCGTTAAGCGTTACCCCTATTGGAAATTCGTTCCTTAAAATAAGTTATAAATTAAAAGCAAAACAATGACAAACCAACCAGCGGAGCTACAGTTTGAGGTAAATCTTCTCTTTACAGAAAACAAAACTGCTATTGAAGCATTTAATAATTTATTGAGTTTTTATGAAATTCTAAATGATTTTGACAAAAGTGTTGTCCGAAATATAGGTATAAATTATGTTGGTGAATACGGCCTTGAAGACATTGAATTTAGTTCGATTAGAACGAAACTTGTACAGTTGCTGAAAGCAACTCCAGATGAAATAATTAAGAACCTTGACATAAAAAAGACCATTGGCTATTTCCTAGTCAAGGTGAAATATCGCTTAATAAAATTATTGGAAAAAGAGAAAGACATAACTTCTAAGAATCAAATTCAACCAATAACGGACAAGATAAACGAGGATATAAAAGAAATTGGAATAACGTTAAATATTATGGTAACACAGGTAAATAATTATGTAGTACTGAATGCAGTAGACGATTTAGCAAAAGAGACAAATAAGCTAAAAGATAAAGAATCACTAGAATTTAAATCAATGGCTGGCAATGCATCTATACAAAAGGGTATTTTTATTAATAAGCCAAAAATCCTAGCCGAACTTGGGCAAAGAACAATAGTGAACGAGACGACTGAAATACTTAAAATAAAAAAAGTCGATTTACTTAGCGAAGAACCTAAATGGGACTTTCTTCAAGGCAAAAGAGTTTTAAACGCCAAAATGCTTGACAAAAATTGGCTTGATGACTTTCATAAGAGAAACGTTATTATAAAACCCGAAGATGCTTTAATGGTTACGTTAAAAACAACTCATACCTATTCACCAAACTTTGATGACAAAAAAACTGATTGTGAGATAACAAAAGTTCTATCTGTTATTTCTCCCGACTCAGACAATGGTGTACAAATGGAAATTTCCGAAGGAACATAAAACTCCCTAACCGGGGTCCGTGTCCTCACGAAACACGCTCATAGTGAGATATATTTTTGGACAGTAGGTGATCCATGCGATATATGAACCGATATTAAGCAAAAGAGTTGGGCGAAGGGCGGGCTATTTAATAATGCTTTATTTAATTATTCTACCAAATAGAAACTGAAAAAAGAGAACGTAAATTTTTTAAAACTAAAAGCTACAAAGTGGACAGAAACCTTAAATTAAATTCACTCTTTAATGAGTGGCAAAACGCAACTCCTGAATATACCGAACAGTTTATTAAGGACGGCGTAATTGATGAGGAACAATTCGAGGAGCAAAAGCCTAAATTACTTTTTATCACTAAGGAAGCAAATGCCAGTTCGAATAAAAGTTGGGACTTCAGGGATAATTGGCACCAAGAGTTATTATATCGATTTGATTATAGGATTGCAGAATGGGCTTATGGAATTCAAAATAACTTTCCAGAATTTGACAGTATTTATCAAAATAAAAATGAGTACTCGAATGCTATTAAAAAAGTAGCGTTTATGGATGTTAAAAAGTCAAGTGGCGGTTCCCAATGCGATAATGGATTATTGCTACAAAACATAAAAGAAAATTTATCTTTTTTGCACAGGCAAATAGATATTATTGAACCGGATATAATTATCTCATCGTTGATGGATTATGATACTGTTACGATGCTTTTCCCCGGAATAGAGTTTAAGAAGTCTGGTTATATTCGATGTGTTGCGAAATGGCGTAATTATAAGATAATTGATTTTTATCATCCCTCAAGTCAAACTGTCCCTGCGGCATCATACTCTTTACTTCAAAACATTTATCAATCTAATGCATTTAAGAGTTTATAATTATCACGACTTGTAGGCGCAGGAAAGAATGCAACTGTATATACCTTTTTTATAAATCCTGCAAACACGCTTAGATAACCGAAGTTGGTTTGGTATCTTTCAACTCTTTACTTTTATTAACTTAGAACATGGACGAAAAAATAAGCATATCAATCATGGAAATGTAAGATATATTTTGGGCAGCTACTATCTTTTGCTTCCGTGGTTGGTACCAAGCCGAACCATTTTAATCTCCAAGGTCGGTGTCCTCACCGGCCTGTAGCGAAAGTGGGATGTTTGGGAGGGAGAATGGGAAAGCTAAAAAGAACTAAATTACTTAA
>JBDSAP010000175.1:0-16169 GCA_039922055.1 Ferruginibacter sp. | reverse complement strand
GAGCTTGTAATACAGGCTGGTATTGCGGGAGCGTTTTCCCCGAACCTGCAATTGGGAGAAGTTGTTTTAATTGGGCAGGATACTTTTGCAGATATTGGAATGGAAGAGAAAACGCATTTTACCAGCATTTTTGATTCGGGTTTTATGGATGCAAATGAATTTCCTTTTATTGATAAATGGCTACTGAATAAAACGCCGATTATTTCAACGTTGTCTTTACCGGTTGTGAAGGGAATAACGATAAATAAAGTAAGTGACAGCCTGCTACAACGGGAGCAGACTGTCAGCAATTTTTCTCCCAATATTGAAAGCATGGAAGGCGCCGCTTTTCATTATGTGTGCCTGCAAGAACAGGTTCCTTTTTTGCAGGTAAGAAGCATATCGAATTATGTAGGGGAAAGAGATAAGTTGAAGTGGAAAATAAAAGAAGCAATTGGAAATTTGAATGAAGCTTTGGTTTTAATAATTGATAATTTGGTAATTGATAATTGATAATGGGTGGATGCTGGATGCTGGATCCTGGATGATTGCACTCATAACTCATAACTCAATTGTGGTCCGAACATTTGTTTTTCATAGCATCATCGTTGCGTCGCCCTCTTGTACTTTTTTAGCTTTGGGGAACAAGTAAGCCCCCGGTTCTGTGGCGTCTATTGATTAGCGGATGTGCTAATGCAAATTCGCCAATTAAACCCTTTCGCCAATTAACATGCTTACTTTACATCGAAGCAAAAAAGCAAACAACAAACCAATTAACACCTTAAAAAAATGTATCACAACAATGAAACTTAGCCTTGGTTTTTCTCCCTGCCCGAATGATACTTTTATATTTGATGCATTGGTGAATAATAAGATCGATACAGAAGGAATTGAATTTGATGTGTTGCTGGAAGATGTGCAAACTTTAAACCGTTGGGCCATTGAAGAAAAATTAGCGATATCAAAAATCAGTTATGGTGTACTGCCGCTGGTTGCTGAAAAATATATTGTACTTAATAGCGGAAGCGCCCTGGGAAAAGGCGTTGGGCCTTTGTTGATCAGTAATGAGGATAATATTAATTGCGACGTGAAAGATTCTGTTATCGCTATTCCGGGCGAACACACAACCGCTCACCTTTTATTTTCACTGGCATATCCGACAGCCACTAACAAGATTTTTTTGCGGTATGATGAGATTGAAAATTTTGTTTTGGAAGGTAAAGGATTGGGCGTCATCATTCATGAAAACCGATTTACTTATGAGGCCAAAGGCTTGAAAAAGATCGTTGATCTTGGCGAATATTGGGAACAACATACCGGCGCTTCTATTCCGCTTGGCGGCATCGTGATGCAAAGAAGTATCGAACCTGCGCTTCAACAAAAGATAGACGGATTGATCAAAAAAAGCATTCAATTCGCTTTTGCAAATTACCCCGCTTTAACGGACTACATCAGGACAAACGCACAGGAGATGAGCGAGGATGTGATGAGAAAGCACATTGACCTTTATGTAAACAATTATTCACTGGACCTTGGCGAAGACGGCAAAGCAGCGATCCGGCAACTGTTAAAGATTCACCAGGATATTAGCGGTAAGGATATTACTATGATGAACGATTTGTTTTCAGAATTGCCTTCGGGGCAGTTGGTATAGAACTGGTTATCCAGCCCGATCTTCATGGTCTACTTTCTTAATGCATTTGCGTAAACAGCCAGGCACCGTTTTCTTGCTTCTTCATGCACAACTATCGGCTGAGGATAACTGAATTCCTGGAACTCAGGCACCCACTTTTTTATATAATCAAGCTTTGGATCAAATTTTTTCGTTTGCAGGTATGGATTAAAAATCCTGAAGTACGGTGCTGCATCACAACCGCTCCCCGCTGCCCATTGCCATCCGCCGTTGTTGGAAGCGAGGTCGTAATCAAGCAGCTTTTCGGCAAAATATGCTTCTCCCAATCTCCAATCGAGCAATAAATGTTTCGATAAAAATGATGCAACGATCATTCGTACCCGGTTGTGCATAAATCCCGTTGCATTTAATTCTCTCATGCCGGCATCTACAATCGGATAGCCAGTCTGTCCGTTGCACCATTTTTCAAATTCCCCATTATCTATACGCCATTCAATGGAATCATATGCTGGCTTGAAAGCTTTACCCTCGCCAACATGTGGAAAATGAAATAATATCATTTGATAGAATTCCCGCCAGATCAGTTCATTCAAATATACATTTGAAATATCCTTAGTTCTTGCCGCAAGTTCACGAATGCTGATGGTTCCGAACCGGAGATGCACTCCCATTTTTGAAGTCCCTTCAATCGTGGGATAATCTCTCTGTGCTGCGTAAGATTGTATGGTAGTTTCATCCAAAATATTATCGGGAAATGATTTATTCACGGCTTTAAAACCCATTGACTCTAATGAGGGAATTTCCTGTTTGGCTTGCCGGAAAAAATTGCCAAAATATTTTTCGGTGGGATAAAGCTTAAGATGAAATTCCGTAATTACGGATCTCCACTTTCGCCTGTAAGGAGTGAATACGGTGTAAGGCTTGCCGTCGTCTTTCAGCACTTCATTTTTTTCTAATAGAACATGATCCTTAAAGGTGTGAAAAGAAACGTGATTAGATTTAAGCAACTCCTTTATTCTATCATCCCGTTCTATTGCATAAGGTTCGTAATCGTGATTGGTGAAAACTTTACGGACCTTGTATTGTGATAACAATGTTTTGATTGCCTGTAGCGGAGTATCGTAAAAAACATTCAGTGAGGAACCGGGCTCTAATAACTTTTCCTGTATTTCAAGCAATGCAAGATGGATAAACTCCACTCTCCTATCTGCCTTGTCTTCCAGTTTATCAAGAATATTCTTATCAAAAATGAATATGGGAATTACCGGCAATCCGGCTTTAAGCGCATGGTACAAACCAGCATTGTCTTCAAGGCGCAGGTCACGCCGAAACCAAAAAATATTTACTTCATCCATATTATCTCCGGCAATGCCGCATCTATTACATTAAGAGAAGATGCTACAACAATAAGCTTAAGAAATGGTTGGAATAAAGGAGTTATAAATTTGTTGCGTAATGATATTCGTGTAAACCCTTTCGCCGATCTGCCGTACCCATTTTATGTTACGGATACTGTTCGTAATAAATACTTCATCCGCAACCAAAAGGTCCTGCTCGGTGATCTCCCGTTCCGAAATTTTCCAGTTATTTTCCTGCAAATAGGTAATGAGTGCCTGCCGCATGATACCGGCCACACAACCTTCTTTTAAATGAGGCGTGCTGATCATTTCCCCGCGTACGATAAAAATATTGGCAATGCTGGTCTCAGCTATCCTGCCAAAGGAATTTAGGAGGATGGTATCATCCCATTTCATTTTTTTTGCATGCCTTGCGGCCATAATGGAAGGCAGGTAATTATTATGTTTGAGAGAACTTAAGATGTCACCATTTTTTTTTACTTCTCTGAATATGCCTGTTACCAAACCATTGATGTTCCATTCGCCAGCATCGGCAGCCAATGGCAATGCCTGGATGATGTAATCAGGATCATTGTTAACAGGATCGTATAAATTGCCATCGCCCCTGAACACACTCAACCTTATTCTTGCTGACCGCTCAACATTGTTTTTTTTAGCCAGTTGCATTATTTGCTCTTTCAATATATCCTTCGTAAAATATGCCGGAAAATCAAACTCGAGCACTCGCATCCCGTTCCATAAACGGCTAAAGTGCGCTGCTTCAAAAAGTATGGCGTCATTTTTTACTTTAATGGTTTCAAACAACCCATCACCATATCGTAAGCCCCTGTTGCTGCCACCAATAATAGCAGTGCCTTCTTTGAATAAATGGCCGTTGTAATTGAAATAACTCATTCAGTAAAGTTAAAGGTAGAACGAATGCTGTCGTCGTTGACCATTAGCAAAAGGGCTTGCTAAAAAAAGAATCCCGCCTTTCGGCGGGATCTATTCTTCATCATAGTTTTAGAGCACATTCTTATTTGTGGTGGCAAAATAAGTTATAGTCCATCATCCAATATATTGTTTTTAACTGCATACATAATAAGACCCGCCGTACTCTTTGCCCCTGTTTTCACTTTTAATTTGTCCCTTATGGCTTCAACCGTACGAGGACTGAGATCAACCAGGTCGGCAATTTCCTTGGTACTTTTTTCTTCGCACATCAATTTCAGTATGAGCATTTCCTTATCGTTCAACTGAGCTTCCTGCTGCGCAAATTTCTGGGGCATCGCCGTATTGCGCTGCTTTAAATTCGTAAGCAAGGCACGGTTGGTAAGTGAATTAAAATAATATTCCTGTTCAAAACAGGTCTTTATGGCTTCGTAAATAATCTCGCTGTCGCTGGTTTTGCTGAGGTAGCTATTTGCACCTAACTCCATCAGTTTTGTAATCATACTGTGGTCGTCCATCATGGTGAGCATGATCACTTTTATGTGGGGCCAATTCTTTTTGATCTCCGGTAAAGCTCCTATTCCATCGATCACGGGCATTTGAATATCAAGTAAGATTACGTCGGGGTGTATCGTTTTTAGCATGTTCAACAGGTGCATGCCGTTGTCTGCTTCAGCTATTATTTTAATGTCTTTTTTGGTGCTTAGAGCAGTTTTTACTCCAGCCCGGTACAAAACATGATCATCAGCAATTAATACTTTTATAGGATCTGAATTTGTTGCGTTAACTGACATACATAATTTTTTCGGTTGTTCAGAGGGATTTCACTAATAGGATTTTATGCAAGTTCGTGCATTTTTTTTTAAATAATATAGGACATTTACTTGTTGTTTTTGATAGGAAATATACCATCAAATTAGGAATTTCTACTGACAATAATTTTAAAGATAAGGGCAGTCAACAGAAATATTAACGATTATTACGCGTTAATATTATTGTAATGACCCTGCCAGTAGTAAAGTATCTATCCTTTTACTAACGCCAACCTAAAGTGAAAAGTGAGACACTCGTTATTGAATAGTCTCGCCAAATTCATCCTGCAATCCTGAGCGGGTGCGTTTCAAATTGTCGCTGGCTGGTGGGACACCAGCCAGGGCAGTCAGCCGTGGGCGGTGTCCTCACCGCCCACAGTCTGAAGCGACAATTTGAAATGCACCCCTCCTGAACTTAAAAATGAATTTAATGGTTTATTTTGCGGCATGATCTATAACCAGGGGGCCGATTCGTTCTATGTTTATTTAATTGAGTGTGCAGACGGCAGTTTTTATACAGGTACCACAGATGATATATTGAAGCGATATGAAGAACACATTACCGGCATTGATGAAAACTGCGAAACTTTCGGCAAATGGCCGCTTAAGCTGAGGTATTATGAAACGATCTCCAGTTCGGGGGAAGCTGCTGAAAGACAAAATAAAATAGCCGCGTTAAGTAAAGAAGATAAGCTGCTACTTGTAGAAAGAAATGGCGATCCCCTTCCCTTGCTTGCTGTTTGCAATGCCATTATCCGGCAAAATACTAAAGGAATAAAAAAAGAGGTAAAAAAGGCTGGCATATTGGGCGGCGGACAACTTGGACGAATGCTTTTACAAGCAGCTGCCAATTACCCGGTAGAAACTTTTTTAATGGAGAATGATCCGGCATCACCTGCGGCCCATTTGTGCCACCACTTTGTAAAAGGAGATATTGCCAATTTTGAGGATGTGTACAATTTCGGCAAAGGTCTCGATGCCATTACCATAGAAATAGAGAGTGTAAATGAGGACGCGTTGTTGAAATTAGAAAATGAGGGGGTAAAGATCTTTCCGTCTCCTGCAGCACTTAAGATCATTAAGAACAAAGTATTACAGAAACAATTTTATAAAGAGAACGGAATACCGTCCAGTGATTTTGTTATCACCAAAAATTTAGCTGAGTTGAGCCAGCACCAGGCATTTTTGCCGGCTGTGCACAAAATAGGCGTGGGCGGTTATGATGGTCGAGGTGTGCAGGTAATGAAAACCAAAGAGGATTTTACAAAAGGATTTGACAGTGATGCGGTATTGGAAAAAATGGTGGACATTAAAAAGGAAATAGCAATTATAATTGCTGTTGGCCAAAATGGTGATACCAACTTGTATCCGCCGGTGGATATGGTCTTTGATCCACGTCTTAATTTGCTGGAGTACCAGGTTAGTCCGGCGGACCTACCGGAGAAAATATTGTGGAAGATAGAAGCCTTTGCTTTGAAAGTAGTGAAGCATCTAAACAGCCCTGGTATATTTGCGATAGAGTTGTTTGTAGATTCAACCGATCATGTATGGGTAAATGAGACGGCTCCAAGGGTACACAACAGCGGGCACCATACTATTGAAGCCAATTTTTCTTCACAGTTCGATATGCTTTGGCGGATAATATTGGGATACCCGCTGGGCAGCACTGAACATATACTACCTGCTGCTATCGTAAACTTATTGGGTGCACCCGGCCATGAAGGCGAAGCTTACTACGAAGGTTTACCCGAAATAATGCAACTGGAAAATGTATTTGTACATATTTACGGAAAGAAAGAAACAAGGCCTGGAAGAAAGATGGGACATATCACCATTCTTAGTAAAGAAAAACAGGAATTAATTCACCAGGCAAACCGTATAAAGCAAACGGTGAGGGTGGTGAGTAAAGACTAACTATGGGCCGGTATTGAGACTTAAAGCCTTCTGCAATGATTGATATTTTAGACTTGTTTGTCAAGAACCATATTGCTTCTTATGACCTTATTGAGGATGGAAAAATTACTCTATAGTAATTATCATCAACGAACCAGCATCTAATTCGCCGTTGCCGAAAATTTATGTAAAATTTTGATTCGGAATTCAACTTTTACTCTAAGTCTTTTAGTCGTACTTGTTGCTTGTCTTTCTAAAAGAAATATATTATTTTATTACCAAATTTGGCAACTTCGAATCGAAAGTATTTTATGAAATGCCGACTTTACATATAATTGATTCCGTTAAAATTGATGTCTATTCGAGAGATCACTTGCCTCCGCACTTTCATGCAATATATGCAGAACACGAAATTTTAATAGTGATAAAAACTCTTAAAACTTAACGCGGGATGGTTACCTAAGCGTCAACATAAAATGGTACTTGATTGGGCTAAAACCGAGGATTCAGAAATTTCTTATTGACTAACTTTAAAAGACTAAATCCAAATTTGCGATCATGAAAAAGATAGTAAAAATACCGAGGATTCTTAAAATTAAATCTATCAAAGAATTTAATTTATACTGCATTTTCAATAACGGCGAAACAAGGGTTATTGATTTCAAAAAATTATTTAGTAAATGGAAGATTACCAAAAAGGATCCGGAATATCCATTACTAAACGAAAAAGAATTTAAAAAGGTGTCTTTACGAAATCAAACACTATCATGGAAAAATGTAAAAATTGAATTAGTAGATGTTAATGGGAATAAGGTGACTCATGCGTATGAATTAAGTCCTGATATTGTGTATAAGAATAGCCAGCCTACAGATGAAACGGAACACAATTTCTTTTTTGGATCAATAATTAAAAATACAAGAATTGAGAAAGGCTTATGACAACAAGATTTGGCTACATTAAGTGGTACTAGTAAAACTTATATTTCCAGGGTTGAAAACAATTTAATTGAACCCGAATTTTCAACACTCTATAAAATTGTAGAAGTAGGACTAGGGAAAAAATTAAGGTGGAAATTGATTAGTTTGTTTACCCAGGCCCAAACAAAAACGGATAGCTCGTTTTCTGTGCAAATTAATTTCTCCGATAATCCGGCATTTACTTCGGTTGATACGATATTTATTACCAACCAAATTATAAAGGGAAGGGTTGGATATTTCAATCGATATCCAACAAACAAAAAATTAAAATTTAATAACCTCTGTTCGGGAACATACTTTTTAAATATCAACATATTTCATTTCTTAACTATACCTCTTCAATTCAAGAAAGAGAAATGATATATAAAGGACTAAAGAATTTAACCAGTTGGTTTCCTGCCAAGGTTAATGGTCAAAATGTAGATGGTAGAATTATTCTTAAAAACTTTTATTTGTTGTGAGTTAATAACGAATGAAAAATATCGACGGACAGTCTATCTTTAACATCGGGGCCGATCCCCATAGCTGAAAATGTACACGAGGGCGACGCAAGAATGATGCAATGAAAAACGATGCCCGGACAAAAATTTTTTACAACCCCAATTGATTGCAAAATCTAAAAAGTAAATATGAAATACCTTCCTTCAAATCCTGAGTTGTTTGTTCAGAACAGAAGGCGCTTTGTTCAGAAAATGGACAGGAATGCAATTGCCATTTTCAACAGCAACGATGAATTACCAACGAACGCCGACCAGTTGTACAAGTTTAAACAAAACTCAGATATGATCTGGCTGACAGGCATTGAACAGGAAGAAACGATGCTGATACTTTACCCCGATAACCCTGATCCGAAATACAGGGAGGTCCTGGTGTTGGTTCGTCCGAATGAATTAAAAGAAAAATGGGATGGCCACCGGCTTCGGGCCAAAGAAGCAACTACTATCTCGGGCATTCAAACGATAGTGTGGCTGGATACGCTGGATGGTTTATTGCAGCCGTGGATACATTGGGCCGATACCATCTTTTTAAACAGTAACGAAAATGACCGCAAAGCTAATCACGTGCCTGTGAGGGATTACCGCTATGCGAAAATGATGAGGCAACGATATCCTTTGCATACCTATAAGAGAAGCGCCAGGATATTGAAGGAACTGCGTGCTATTAAAACTCCGCTCGAAATTGAAGTGATGCAAAAGGCGATGGATATTACAGAAACTGCTTTTAGGAGGCTGCTGCAATTTATAAAGCCGGGCGTAATGGAATATGAAATTGAAGCAGAAATTCTGCATTCTTTTTTGACGCAGCGTGCTACCGGCCCGGCCTACAGTTCCATAATAGCGAGCGGCGACCGGGCAAGAACGCTTCACTATGTTGAAAATAACCAGGAGTGTAAAGATGGGGAATTGATCCTCATGGATTTTGGCGCTGAATATGGAAATTATTGTGCGGACCTTACAAGGACGGTTCCGGTAAGCGGCAAATTTACACGGAGACAAAAAACCGTTTACAACGCCTGCCTGCACCTGCATTATTTTGCCGCATCTATCCTGAAGCCAGGTATCAGTATTAATGATTACACCGAAAAAGTAGGAGAAGAGGCAACGCTGGTTTTTCAAAAAATTGGCTTGCTGAAAAAATCTGACATTAAAAATGAAGATGCCGACAACCGTGCCTACAAAAAATATTTATACCATGGTATTTCTCATCACCTGGGCATTGATGTGCATGACCTCGGAACAAGAACAGAGCCGATAAAAGCAGGGATGGTATTTACGATAGAACCGGGTATATACATTGAAGATGAGCAAATGGGCATACGTATTGAAAATAATTTTTGGATAACCAGGAACGGCAATAAAGACTTAATGAAAAATATTCCAATAACAGCAGAAGAAATTGAAGCGTTGATGAAAAGATAGTCTGATCGGCCCTGATGATCTTATATGTAACCGTATTAAAAATGGCTCCTGGTTGTAATAAAAATGACTACAGCATTGTAACACAGTATTTACAAATGCTTATATTTAGCACTGAAACAAACCCTGATCACCCGGCACCTGCTTATTACCTGTAATTACAGGAATTTGCAGTGCAGGGAAGCGCTAAAGATCTCTGCAAAAAACCGATCGGGTTTAATAGCAACTTTAATGGCCAGCCTTTATTTATGAAACAAATACCCAATATTTTCACCCTCCTCAATCTTTTTTTTGGTTGCATTGCGATTGTATATGCGCTGCAAACCGAAAGTATTATCATTTATACCAATGATGAATTTACAAGCAGCTTTAACATTCCGGAAAAACTGGCGGTTGCTGCTTTGTTTTTATATGCTGCTGCACTCGTCGATTTCTTAGATGGCTTTGTAGCCAGGTTTTTTAAAGTATGCTCCGAAATGGGCAAACAGCTTGATTCTTTAGCGGATGTGGTGAGCTTTGGCGTGGCGCCGGGAGTGATCTTATTTCAGTTGTTGCGAATGAGTTTGATAAGGGAGGAAAACGGATTGGACGCTTCGATCATGTGGTTTCTGCCTGCCTTTATTATAAGTTGCGCTGCGGCGTACCGCCTGGCAAAATTTAACCTCGATACTACACAGTATTATGGTTTTAAAGGTGTGCCCACGCCTGCGGTTGGTTTATTGATTGCTTCCTTTCCATTGATCCTGCATTATAGTGCCGGTTGGAGCGGTATCAATAACTTGCTCACTAATAAATGGGTGTTGTATGTGCTGATCCTGCTACTTAGCTGGCTGATGATCAGCAATCTTTCGATCATGGCTTTTAAATTCAAAGATTATACGCTTAAAAGCAATATTCCAAAATTGATATTGATAGCAATTGGTTTGATATCGATCCTGCTTTTAAAATGGCTTGCTGTCCCCATCATTTTCATTGCCTACATTATTTTATCTTTGCTGCTCAAAAATAAACAAACAACATGACCTTCACTGCACAGGTAAAAGTAATGCCATTGAAAGAATTGCTTGATCCGCAAGGTAAAGCCGTATTAGGCGGTTTTAAAAACCTTGGATTAAACAGCATACAAGATGTAAGAATCGGGAAGAATATCACCCTGCAAATTGAAGCAGAAAATGCAGAAAATGCAAAGCAAATTGCCGAAGACGCAGCAAAAAAACTATTGGCAAATCCTGTGATGGAAATGTTTGAAATAGTATTGAGTTGAGAATTAATGTGAAAATGTGAAAATTTCTCAATGTGAAAATGAATGAACACAGGCGCATTTGTTTTGTGTGAAAATCTGCGAATGAGAAAATAGAAAGCCCCCACTTGTTTACGTTTTTTTATTTTGTATCCATTTGCTTAAATGTTACTTCTTCAATCGTGAAAATGTTAATTGTGTGAATTAGAAAATTTGAAAATTATAGGCCTTGGCTTCGTCATTTTCACATTGTCACATTTTCAAATTTTCACATTAACTAATTTATGCTTTATATAGTTCCCACGCCAATTGGCAATCTTTCAGATATTACTTTCCGCGCTATTGATATTTTAAAGTCTGTTGACCTTATTCTTGCTGAAGACACCCGTACCTCAAGCGTTTTATTGCAACACTATCAAATTCAAAAGCCAATTACTCCTTATCATCAGCACAATGAGCATAAGATCATTCAACATCTTGCTGAACAATTGCAGGCCGGTAAAGTAATGGCGCTGCTAACAGATGCTGGCACGCCGGGTATAAGCGATCCTGCTTTTTTATTGGTGAGGGAATGTGTAAAAAATAATATCAGGGTGGAGTGCCTTCCTGGCGCCACTGCATTTGTACCTGCCCTTGTAAATAGCGGGCTCCCAATGAATAGCTTTTGTTTTGAAGGATTTCTTCCCTTAAAAAAAGGACGCCAAACTTTTTTAAAGAAAATGGCAGAGGAAGAAAGAACAATGGTGTTTTATGAAAGTCCGCAGAGATTGGTAAAAACATTACAGGATTTTATCGAATATTTTGGCGCTGACAGGCCTTGCAGTGTAAGCCGGGAGCTTACTAAAAAGTTTGAAGAAAATCATCGTGGCAGCTTGCAGGAGGTGCACGATTATTTTAATGCAAAACCCGTGAAAGGGGAGATTGTTATTGTAGTGGGAGGTAAACCTGGGAAATAAAACGTGTTATAATTGTACTCCGAACTACTTCAAAAATACAGCTAACAGATACTTTTGTTTCTTATCAATGTTCGCCTCGCTTGATATTGCATTGTTAAACCTTCTCTTACCTATTAACAAGGTGTTTAATCGTAATTGTAAAACACAATTGTTTGTGATTCTATAACTTTTTTATAATTGTTACGATATTACCTTTGCGAAGCGAAATAAAAATAGTTATGCATAAATATCCGGTAGTATTAATTTGCTTTATCCTCATCTCTTTTTTCTCTGCGGCCCAGCCCAACCGATGGCAGCAGCATGTAAAATACAATATGAATGTCGACATGAATGTGGAGACGAATCGTTTTACCGGTAAACAGAAACTTGAGTACACCAATAACTCGCCTGATACTTTAAAAAAGCTTTTCTATCATTTATATTTTAATGCTTTTCAGCCTAATAGCAATATGGATGTTCGTAGCAGGGAATTCGGTAACCTGCTGATCAATGACAGGCCAGATTGGGATCCAAGGGTGAAGGATCGTATCAGTAAACTGACGCCGGAAGAGATCGGTTATCAGAAAATCATCTCACTAAAAATGAATGGAACCGCACAACCATTCAAGTACCATGAAACGATTTTGGAAGTCAATCTTACAAAGGAAATATTACCTAAAGCTAAGGTGGTATTAGATATGGAATTTGAGGCGCAGGTACCCTTGCAGATCAGGCGCAGTGGTCGTGATAATCCCGTTACAGGAATACGCTACAGCATGAGCCAGTGGTATCCTAAATTGTGTGAGTATGATTTCGAAGGCTGGCATCCTGTGCAATATATTGCCCGTGAATTTTATGGTGTATGGGGCGACTTTGATGTAACTATCAACATAGATAAAACATATAAACTTGGTGGCACCGGTACACTATTGAATGCAAACGAAATTGGCTGGGGATATGATGCCCCGGATACCGAGTTGAAACCAACTCCAGGAGATAAACGTAGCTGGCATTTTACAGCTAATAATGTTCATGATTTTATGTGGGCCGCCGATCCCGGGTATATACATAAGTCAAGGAAATTGAGAAATGGACTTACAGTACATCTGTTGTACAAATTAATGGCAGATAAGGCAGACAAGTGGGAAGCAATCCTGGATATGGCTCAGAACGCTTTTCCCTATATTGAAAAAACCTTCGGCGCTTATCCTTATCCGCAGTACTCTTTTATTAAAGGTGGCGATGGCGGAATGGAATATCCGATGGCGACATTGTTGGCAGAGCCCGGAGGCGCAATGCACGAATTAATGCATAGCTGGTACCAGGGTTTGATAGGCACGAACGAAGCGCAGCATTCATGGATGGATGAAGGCTTTGCACAATATGCAGGCAGAAGAGTGTATGCAGACCTGGGTAATGAAAAAGGTTTTTGGCAACAAGGAAACTACGATCGTTACTATGCACTCGTCAAGAGTGGGTTAGAAGAACCTCTTACAACTTATGCAGATCATTTTAATTCTAACTATGCATCTGCGGCCGCAGCGTATTACAAAGGGTGTGTGTTTATTGAGCAGCTTGGTTACGTAGTTGGTGGCGCCATAAGGGATAGTATTTTGCTGGAGTATTATCGGCTATGGCGTTTTAAACATCCTGCACCGAATGATTTTATACAGCTTGCTGAAAAAACATGCGGTATCAAATTGGATTGGTACAAAGAGTATTGGTGCAATACAACCAAAACAATTGATTATGCAATCGACAGCTTATGGGAAGAGGGTGGTATTTCCAGAGTTAGGATAAAGAGAATTGGTGCAATGCCTATGCCCATTGATCTTCAGCTCACGTTTAAAGACGGTACTACAGAGATGCACAATGTCCCTATCGATCTTATGCTTGGCGCTAAACCTTCCGAGAATGTTGGTGAACCAAGAGTAGTGCACGAAGAATGGAGATGGACACATCCGACTTATGTGATTGAATTCAAAAGAAAACTAATTGACCTGGTAAAAGCGGAGATCGATCCCAGCAAACGAATGGCGGACATTGATCAAAAAAACAATGTACTGCAATTAAAATGGTAAAATATTCTACCTTATTTAAATGATGAGAGATAACTTATAACACCGGAGTATTTCTTGCCGGGTTCAGCATTTATTTTTTTTTACTACTATGCAGATTTCAACAAGACGAGCTACTTTAAAGGATGCTGAAACGCTTTCGGAAATTTCAAAACTCACATTTTACGATACATTTACCGGTACCTGTACTGAAGAAGATATGCAGTCATTTCTTGAAAGTACTTTTAATTTGCAGTTGGTACGGGATGAGCTATCAAATGAGAATGATAAATTTTATCTCGCCTTTCTTGATGGTAAAGCAGTAGGCTATATACGATTTATGGAAGACTACACTTACTTTCCATACATGCGTCAATGGAAGTCGCTGGAACTGAAAAGGATCTATGTGGATAAGGCTTTCCAGGGAAAGGGTGTTGCTCAAATATTGCTAAACATCATCCTGGAATTTGCGAAAGAAAATAATTATGAAGCAATTTATTTAGGCGTTTGGGAACATAATACCAGGGCACAAAAGTTTTACGAGAAGATGGGGTTTGTTAATTCAGGCCATACGCATGATTTCCCTATTGGCAATACACCGCAGACTGATAACTGGCTATGGAAATTCTTATGATAATTTTGATGAAAACGAGCGGTGAGGGAAGAGTTTTGTAGAATGCCTTGGCCTAACGTCCAAAAAATTTATTTACAGCTTCTATGCGGTTGCCCACGTGCAGTTTCTCATAAATATGATACACATGTTTTCTTACGGTTTGAGCGCTGATAAACAGCTCATCTGCAATTTCCTTATACAGCAATCCTTTTGACAGTTTTTCCAAAATTTCTTTTTCCCTTTTAGAAAGCACGCCTAATGAATTGGTCTTACTTAAAATAGTATTTTTATTTTGAAATGTTGCTACTACTTTCCTGGCGATCTGGCTGCTCATCGGCGCCCCGCCTTCATATAATTCTTTGATGGCGTCAATGAGTTTATCCGGAGCTGTCTTTTTAAGCACATAGCCATTTGCACCCGCATTTAATGCTTCAAATATTTTCTCATCTTCTTCATATACCGTACACATCATAAACAGGATATCTGGCTGCTCCTCTTTTAACACTCTCACTGCTTCTATCCCGCTTATTCCGCCGAGGTTTATATCCATCAAAACCACGTTAGGCTTATATATTGGAATATTAAGGATCGCTTCTTCGCCGCTAACGCACGAACCTGCCAGGGTATAACCATCCTCCATATCAATTATCTGCTCAAGGGCATTCCTGATGTCATGGTTATCTTCTACTATTGCTACAGATATGTTCATTTAACACAAAGGTGAAATAAAATAAATTAATGGCAATACCCTAAAGTGAGTATGTATATGAACAGGCTTGATTTATACCGGAATCTGCAACAAAAATTTGTCTTTAAAAAAGGGCTCTTCAAATACCTTTTCTATCTCCCAAATGCGTGGTTTGCAGTTGCTATCATGTATTTCGTTGGCAAGATCCCCGCCTTTCAGGCAAATAAGGCCATTGGGGCCGGGCCGTTTTTTCAGCAAGGGCTTGCTCCATCTCCAAAGATCTTTTAATGGAGCCACAGCCCGGGAAACCACCATATCGAATTTTCGGTTCCTGATTTCTTCGGCACGGCTGTGCTGGGTGGTAATATTTGCCAGTTGCAATACGGCAGCAATTTCATTTACCACTTTCAGTTTTTTATTGATGCTGTCCACGAGGTGAAAATGAGTATCAGGAAAGAAAATAGCCAATGGTATTCCTGGAAAACCACCTCCCGAACCAAGATCCATTATCTCCATACCAGGCGTAAAATCAAACTTTGTAGTAATAGCCAATGAATGCAGCACATGATGTTCGTAAAAATTATCCATGTCCTTACGGGAAATCACATTGATCTTCTCGTTCCATTCCGTATATAAGTCCTTCAGCGCAGCAAATTGATCCAACTGTTTTTCAGTAAAATCGCCGAAATATTTTTTTATTATTTCCATTTATTCCCGGGCTTTTTTATCAAAGTGGATGCAAAGATGAGATAATAAAAAAACATCCACAGGTCGAAAAATAAAAATAGCGGGAAGAGGTCTTTTTCATTCAATTTTTTCATGGCCGGATAAAATACAATTGCCTGGACAATTAGACGGCTACCAAAAACCACCAGTGCCCATTTCCAGCTAAAAAATAAAATTGCTGCCGCAAAAAAAGGATAGAATAAAAAATGCGATAAAGAATAAAACCCCAGCAGGAATTTATGAAGCGGTTTGTAATATTTAGCAGTGCTATAATGCCTTCCTTTTTGCCTGCGCCATTGTACCCAACTGGTTGCCGGATCACTCAAGGTGAAAGTATCTGGGTCAATATTTATTTTAGTATTCGTGCTCGTTGCCGCGGTACTGATAAACAGGTCATCATCGCCGCTGGCC
>JBDSAP010000174.1:0-18820 GCA_039922055.1 Ferruginibacter sp. | reverse complement strand
TTATTCGCAGCCTTGACTTTTCTTGTTACTTCTTTGCGTTAAGGCAAAGAAGTAAACAAACTCTTACCGGCAAACACATTCATCAACTCTTTTAAGTTTATAAGTTTTGCCTCCCCAGCCGGCGGGCTGCGTAACCGGAACGCCACTGCTTTTGATCTGTCTATCTATCTTATTCTACAACAGATTTACTTACCTCTTCCTGCCTTTCGTTTTCTTTGCAACTTGTTTCTTAGGAGTGCTTTTTGGTTTTACGATCTGTTTAGCTTTTGCTTTTACATCACGTCTAACCTTTGCTGGTTTTAGCCTTGTTTTTTTTCTAACTTCCGGGCTTTTTACTGTCTCTATTTCTTCGTCATCTTTTTGGATAAAATAATTTCCAAAAAGATTGGCTAAAACATTTGCGTGGTAAATACCCCTGTTGTATTTATTGCCTAACACGATTATGGTTGCAGAATCTTCGGTGAGACGAATGAAAGAAGCATTGTTACCATGCCACCAGCCATTGTGATAGATCATTTTTTTTCCGGTTGGATAAATGTTCATACGCCATCCAAGGCCATAGTTTCTTACACCAGGCTTTTCATTGCTGTATGGTGCATAGGCTTCGGATAATGTTGCTGGTTTAAAGATCATTCCGCTTGTGAGGGCACGATCCCAGGTTAGCAGGTCACGTGGCGTGCTGTAAATATTTTTATCGCCATACACTACATCGAGGTAATTTACGGGAATGATACGGCCCCGGTAATCATAACTTGGCACTACCTTGCCGGAATCGCTGTTATTATAAACGAACGTATGTTTCATTTGCAGTGGGGTGAAAAATGTTTCCTGCAAATAATCACTGTATTTTTTACCACTGATCTTTTCTATTAGTAATGCAAGCAATGCATAATTAGTATTGCAATAAGTAAAGCCCCTGTTTGGTCTACCGATATTTTCGAGTTCTGCTTTCCTGGTGGTTAAAAAACTTAATACATCTTCATTGGTAATATTTGTTTTTTTATCCCAGCCAAGGTCCTCCATAAAATAAATGTAATTGGGCAGACCGCTTCGGTGACTTAGTAATGTTCTTATGGTTACACCCGGATAATCAAATGCCGGGAAGTACTTGCTGAACTCATCATCAATTCCAAGCTTACCATCCTGTGAAAGCTTGAGTATCGCCATTGCGGTAAAAGTTTTTGATACGGAGGCGATATGAAAAGATGTGCTGTCGGCAATGATATCTGTACCGGGAAGATGAGCGCTTCCATTATATACCTCAAAAATAATACTGCCATTTTTCGCTACAATCATTCCTCCATTAAAACCTCTTGAGCCAAGCACTGAATCGTACCATCTTTGAGCCGCATCATGCAGTCGTATGCTATCGGCGGGTGATACACGTGAAGGAACCGGTAAAACTATATTTAAAGTAGAAGTGCCAGGCAATTGAATACTGGTCTGTGGCGTAGAATTACACGAAGCAAAAACAATTAATATGGTTAAAGCTGCACAACGATATACAGTACAAGAGTGCGACGCAACAATGCTCCACAAAGGACAAAAAATTCGGCTCATAAAAATATTAAGACTTAGATAGAATATATTTGTGCAAAATAAGGCGTAATAATCATGGCAGACAAAAAATTAACAAGTTATCCTAAAGAGAAAATCAATATTTTATTTTTGGAGAATATAAGTGATGTGGCTGTAAAATATTTTAACCAGGCTGGTTATGCAAATGTTAAAAAATTAAATGGCGCTTTAAGTGAAGAGCAATTAATAAAAGAAATAAAAAATGTGCACCTTGTTGGCATTCGCAGTAAAACTAAACTGACGGAAAAAGTACTCAATGCTGCGGAAAAATTACAGGCGATCGGGTGCTTTTGCATTGGTATTAACCAGGTAGATCTTAAAGCTGCTACGGAGCACGGAATCGCGGTTTTTAATGCGCCTTACAGCAATACGAGGAGTGTGGCTGAATTGGTGATTGGCGCTTCGATAATTTTGATCAGGAAGATCATTGATAAAAATAAAGCCGCACATGAAGGTATATGGCTAAAAGAAGCAACAGGAAGTTTTGAATTGCGGGGTAAAACATTGGGGATAATTGGTTATGGAAATATCGGCAGCCAGTTGAGTGTGCTTGCTGAAGGGCTCGGCATGAAAGTGGTATTTTATGATACTGAAACAAAGCTTCCACTTGGGAACGCTGAGAGCAGCAAGAGCCTGAAAGATGTAGTCGGCCGTGCAGATATTGTGTCGCTGCATGTGCCTGAATTGCCTTCTACAAAAAACCTGATCAATAAAAATAATCTGAAGCATTTTAAAAAGGGAAGCATCCTGATCAACTATGCGAGGGGAGAAGTGGTAGAAATTGATGCGCTCGCAAAGGCTTTGTCTGAAGGGCAGTTGGGCGGCGCTGCTATTGATGTGTATCCATGGGAGCCGGAAAAAAATGGCGATAAATTCACGACGCCTTTGCAGGGTTTGCCCAATGTTTTACTTACTCCGCATATTGGTGGAAGCACACAGGAAGCACAACAAAATATCGGTGATGATGTAAGCGCAAAGCTGTTTAATTATTTGGAAAAAGGAAGCAGCTTCGGATCACATACTGTACCTGCGCTGAGCCTGCCGCCGCAGGAAGGCACTCACCGTATTTTGCATATCCATAATAATGTGCCTGGTGTATTAAGTGAGATCAATACCACTTTGTCTAAAAACAAAATCAACATATTGGGGCAATATTTAAAGACCAATGAAGAGATCGGTTATGTGGTGCTGGATGTTGACAAGGGTCTTAGTAAAGATGCGCTTGAACTGTTGAAGCACGTGAAAGAAACTATCAAAGTAAGGATGCTGTATTAATATCTGCTAATGGGGAAGGCCACATTTTTAACTGCCGAATGGAAGGATCTCGTGATGGCAAATTATGTGGTTGACCCGAAAATACTGCAACCTTATATTCCTTACAAAACAGAGCCCGATCTTTATAATGGTAAAGCTTACGTGAGTCTTGTTGGCTTTATGTTTGCCAATACTAAAATACTCGGCTTTCGCATCCCTTTCCATATAAATTTCGAAGAAGTAAATCTCAGGTTTTATGTGCGTTATCTACAGAGTGGTATTTGGAAAAGGGGGACTGTTTTTATAAAAGAAATTGTTCCGAGAGCAGCCATTAGTTTTGTGGCCAACAACCTGTATAATGAGAAATACAGCACTCTGCTAATGAAACATTTTCTGCATGCGGGCACTGAAGAAATAAGTTTAGGATATCATTGGAAATATAAAAATAAATGGAACCGGCTGGAGGCAACTGTATCAAATACTGCTCATCCTATGCAAACCGAAAGTGAAGAAGCCTTTATTGCGGAGCATTACTGGGGCTACTCAAAATACAATCCGCATACTACTTACGAATACGAAGTGCAGCATCCGCAATGGAATATTTTCCCGGTTAAAAGTTATGTAGTTGATTGCGATTTTACTGCCTTGTATGGAAACAATTTTTCTGTGTTGCAGGATAGGACGCCTGATTCGGTGCTGGTGGCTGAAGGTTCGCCGATAAAGATACTGCATAAGACAAGCCTGGTTTGATTGTAGTGAATGTCGGATGTTGCATTCTAAATAATGAAGTAGTAAATAATGCATAATGTATGTTCCGTAGGAACATTTGGTGGGTAGAGAACATTTGGTGCGTAGAAAAATACATTTTAAAAGACGGCGTTCCATCGGACCGCTTGGAGTTAACCCGGGTTATTTCACCAAACGTTCCGATGGAACGTGATCAACAGCATTTGATTTTAAGCTACCCACGAGATGCTCCGATGGAGCATGATCAGCGCCCTTAGCATTATTCATCTTTCATCATTCTTTATTCATTTTGTTACATTTAAAAATTTCTTCGCCCTGCTTTTAAATGCGGCTGTTTGGTGTGGCAACTGTTCTTCTATTACTAATTTTATTTCAGGCATTATTTCGGGGTAGCTTTTTGCAAGATGGCCTAATACCGTCAGGGAAAATGCTTTGATGGCAACCGCTTCCTTAGGCGACTGTACATAATCAAAGCAAATATTCATTACCTGGCCATGGTATTTTTTAGGGATGTCAATGTGTTGCAACAGCCTAACTGTATTGCGTTTGATTGAATCGTGGAGATTGGGCCTTTGTAGGTTATTGATCAATTTGCCAAACTCCTTTTTTATAAACAGAGGGTATGCTTGCACACATTTACTAAGGGGCCATGCCGCTCTTTGTGTTACCCTGTATTCGTCGTTTAAAAACAAGGTGAACAATGCATTGAACTTTTGCTGATCGTCGCCAACCCAGTGTACTATTTTGTTACATTGGGTTAAGGAATGTTCTTTTAATATTTCTTCTCTAAGGTTAAATGTATTCACCAGCTATTTTTTTGAACGCTAAAAATAATATATTTTTCACCTTGATAACAATCAATATCGGAACCGCGAGCTCATCTTTTACAAACCAAATTTTAGTTATTTCCAATTTCTAATTGCATGCGATAGCGAAACTTATTTATCTCCAAACATTCAACAATATATTCAAGACAAATTATTATTAACCAACTACAACATGTTAAAAAAAAACATCCTGCTAATTGTTATTTTTCTGCAACAAGTAATTACAAATGCTCAAACAAACACTACAGCTTTTGAGCCCGTAGATTTAGTTAATCCGCTGATGGGCACACAATCTGTTTATAGTCTGTCTAATGGAAATACTTATCCTGCAATTGCACGTCCGTGGGGTATGAATTTTTGGACACCTCAAACTGGCAAGATGGGAGATGGCTGGGCATATACTTACAATGCCGAAAAGATCCGTGGCTTCAAGCAAACGCACCAGCCGTCGCCGTGGATGAATGACTACGGCCAGTTTTCTATCATGCCGGTTACAGGCAAATTGCTTTTTAAAGAGAACGACCGGCAAAGCTGGTTTTCGCACAAAGCTGAAATTGTGAAGCCTTATTATTACAATGTTTATCTCGCTGATTTTGATGTGTCCACTGAATTCACAACCACTGAACGGGCCGCCCAATTCCGTTTTACTTTCCCTGCAACTGACAGCTCATTTATTGTGGTGGATGCATTCGATAAAGGATCATATGTAAAGATCATTCCCGGTGAAAATACGGTGATTGGTTATACAACCCGTAACAGCGGTGGGGTGCCTTCCAATTTCAAAAATTATTTTGTGCTGGTCTTTGATAAACCCTTCAATATTTCTTATACCTGGCATGATAGCATTCTTGTAAAAGATAAGCTGGAGATGCAGTCGAACCATGCTGGCGCTGTGGTTGGTTTTAAAACAACAAAGGGAGAAAAGATCGGTGTAAAAGTAGCCTCTTCATTTATCAGCATAGAGCAGGCGGAACAAAATTTAAAGAGTGAAATAGGAACGGATGATTTCGCTAAAACGCTCAATCAATCTAAAGCAGAATGGAATAAAATATTGAGCCGCATAAAAGTGGAAGGTGGCACCACAGTACAGCAGCAAACATTTTACTCCTGCCTGTACAGGGCCGTTTGCTTTCCACAAAAGCATTATGAAATTGATGCCAGTGGCAAGATGGTGCATTACAGTCCTTATAATGGAAAAGTGTTGCCGGGCTACATGTTTGCTGGCACAGGCTTCTGGGATACATTCAGGGCGCTGTATCCTTTATTGAATTTTCTATACCCTTCCATCAATAAAGAAATGCAAGAAGGCCTGGTAAATGATTATAAAGAAGGCGGCTTTTTACCAGAGTGGTCGAGCCCCGGTTTGCGGAACGTAATGGTAGGTAATAACTCTGCTTCTGTTGTAGCGGATGCCTATATTAAAGGAATGCGTGGTTATGATATCAACACACTTTATGAAGCCCTGTTGCATGGCGCAAATAATGAAGGGCCTATGGATGCGGTTGGCCGCAGAGGTTTTAAGTACTACAACGAGTTGGGTTATGTACCATATAATGTTGAGATTAATGAGAGTGCTGCCCGTACGCTCGAATATGCTTATGATGATTTTACAATTTACCAGTTGGCGAAGGCATTGAAAAAGCCAAAAGAAGAGATCGCAATATTTGAGAAGAGAATGATGAATTATAAAAATCTTTTTGATCCGCAAACAAAATTGATGAGGGGTAAAAATAAGGATGGTAGTTTTCAGTCACCATTCAATCCGGTCAAGTGGGGCGATGCTTTTACGGAGGGTAATAGCTGGCACTATAGCTGGAGTGTATTTCACGATGTGCAGGGGCTGGTTGGCTTGATGGGAGGAGAAAAACAATTTACAGCCATGCTTGATTCCGTATTCAACATGCCACCCGTTTTTGATGATAGTTATTATGGTGGCACTATCCATGAGATACGTGAAATGCAGATCATGAATATGGGGCAATACGCACACGGTAATCAGCCCATCCAGCACATGATCTATTTGTATAATTATGCAGGCCAGCCCTGGAAAACGCAATACTGGTCGAGAGAAGTGATGAACAAGCTGTACAAGCCAACGCCTGATGGTTATTGTGGTGATGAAGATAATGGGCAAACATCTGCCTGGTATATCTTTTCTTCGATGGGTTTTTACCCGGTTTGTCCCGCAACCGATCAATATGTATTGGGAGCGCCGTTGTTCAAAAAAATGACCATCAATTTTGAGAATGGAAAAAAACTGGTGATTAATTCGCCGGGTAATAGTAGTCAAAACTTGTATGTACAGCAGTTAACTTGGAACAGTAAACCTTACGTCAATAATTACCTTAACCATTTCGATCTGTTGAAAGGTGGCACGCTGAATTTTTCAATGAGCAATAAGCCGAATATGAGCAGGGGGACAAAACCGGAGAATTATCCGTATTCTTATTCATCAAAAAAATAGTAAAGTGCAACCGTAAAACGGACTCGTTCATTAACGAACATTTTAATGATGAAGATTGGACAAAAATTTAATACACTGACAAAAGAGGAATATTTTTTCTTCATTGACAATCATAAAAAATATAGTGACTTCAATACGCTTGGACTTTATCGCTCAATTGTTGAAAACGAAAAGTTGACAATTGCTGACAAAATAGAAGTTAGAAACTATGCTCATAAAACTTTCCAAAAAACCTTTGACTTTTTACAACTAAAAGACCCCAAGACATATCTTGAAGTTGCAGTAATTGGTCAGGAAATTACCAAGGGTGATGAAGAACAAATTTGGGGTGATATCAAGGCAAATCAACAAAAGATTTTAGCAGACAAAAAAATTAAACACAGAAACTTTGGCGGCTATTCAAAACATAATTGTGGCTATGACAATTGCCCTTACAATGGACTTATGATTAGACAAGGTTCTTGGTTAGCGGAAGGAAATATGCATTTCGATTCAGACAAAAATAGATTTTCAGGAAAGTTAAAATCTGATCGTCTGAAAAAAGAAAGAAAAAAGGAACAGCAGACAATTAAGAAAATCATTGAGAGTGAATAACGCAGCACACGTTGGTTTACTGAGTGCTTATTATTCCACAGAAAGCTGGAAGGGAATAAAGTAGACGAAAAGAAAGTACAAAATCACCTTTTGCGCCTTTGTATCTTATTTTCTTTGCGTGACATCATAATAGGTTTAATAGATGACAATAACTCATAACTTATTACAATTATTAACGTGTTAAATGAGCGGAATTAGCATGACATAGCCCGCTCTAAATTTTGTATATTTACCAGACGATAAGCTTCCTTTTATGAAATACACGGTCACTATAATTATAGCCGCACTAATTATATTTACAAGCACCTGGATTTCGTGTAATAATAAAGACGCAACCGCCTCAATTCCCGATAAGATCAGTTACAATTTTGATGTCAGGCCAATTCTTTCCGATAAATGTTTTGCGTGTCATGGTCCCGATAAAAATCACCAGGAAGCCGGACTGAGGCTCGATTTTCCTCAATTTGCATTTGCGCCATTGAGAGAAACAAAGGGAGCTTTCGCCATCGTTGCTGGCCACCCGGAACAATCGGAACTATTCAAAAGGATTATTTCAAAAGATTCCGCCTATTTTATGCCGGCGCCAGAATCCCACTTAGGATTATTGAACGAACGTGAAATAAAGATCATAGAAAAATGGATAAAACAAGGTGGCAAATATGAGAAGCATTGGGCATTTACAAAACCGGTAAAAGCGCCAGTACCGGTAGCAGATAAAAAAGAATGGGTGAAAAATGAGATCGACAATTTTACCCTTGCAAAAATGGAACAGCACGATTTAACGCCCAATGAAGAAGCAGATAAGGATCATTTATTAAAACGTATTTCACTTGATCTTACCGGCTTGTTACCAGGCGCTAAAATGATGCAGAACTTTGCCACAGATAAAACTGGCAAAGGCTACGAAAAAATGGTCGATGATCTGTTGGCTTCGCCCCAATATGGTGAAAAAATGGCAATGCATTGGCTGGATATTGCCCGCTACTCTGACAGCTATGGATACCAGGATGATAATATCAGAACCCAATGGCCATATAGAGATTGGGTGATCCACGCTTTCAATAAAAACGTTCCCTACGATCAGTTTATAACCTGGCAACTTGCCGGAGATATGTTGCCGAATGCAAGCAAGGAGCAAGTACTGGCCACTGCCTTTTTAAGAAACCATAAATACACTGAAGAAGGCGGCGTGGTTCCCGAGGAATACAGGGTTGAATACATCATCGATAAAGTAAAAACATTTTCAAGAGGCATATTGGCCCTTACCGCAGAGTGTGCCCAGTGCCACGATCACAAATTTGATCCCATTTCACAAAAAGATTATTACCGGCTCTTTGGTTTTTTTAATAGCAGCAAAGAAGTAGGATACGAAGGTGATGTGTCCGTTTCAAAACCTGCGAAGCAACCTATAGTGAAGCTTTCCACCGAGGAGTTCAAAGGTGTTCTAAGCTTTATCAATCAAAAAGATACTGGCAGTATAACGGTCTCAGTCATGGGAGAAAAGGATACCATTCGTCCAACTTATTTGCTGAAGCGTGGTGCGTATGATCAGCATGGAGATACAGTGCAGGCAGCGGCCCCGGCAGCTATCATGCCTTACGACTCCGCCATTTATTCCCGTGATCGTTTAGGGTTGGCAAAATGGACGGTGAATAAAGAGAATCCACTAACAGCAAGAGTTTTTGTAAACCATCTCTGGCAAAATCTTTTTGGAACAGGACTGGTAAAGTCCGCCGGGGACTTCGGTATGCAGGGCAATCTTCCTTCACATCCTGAACTGCTGGATTGGCTTGCAGTAGATTTCATGGAGCATAACTGGGATATAAAATACCTCGTCAAAAAGATATTGATGTCCGCTACTTACCGGCAGTCTTCAAAGATCTCTGAAAAACAGAAAGCAACTGATCCGGATAATATTTATTTATCCCGTTTTACCCGCCAGCGTGTGAATGCGGAATCTGTTCGTGATATCATTTTAGAAAGCAGCGGCTTGCTGGTAAAAGAGATCGGTGGACCAAGTGTAAAACCTTATCAACCTAAAGGGCTATGGGAAATGACCAGTTCGGGCAGGGGAGTGCTCGCAACTTACAAACAGGATACCGGCCAGGCACTGTACCGGCGTGGGTTGTACACTTTTATAAAGCTCACCTTACCACCGCCTTCCATGATCATGTTTGATGCAAGCAACAGGGATCAATGCGAGATAAAACGAGCCAGAACAAATACGCCATTACAGGCGCTCATCATGATGAATGACCCAACGGTATTGGAAGCGGCGAGAGTATTGGCGCAACAACTACAGGTGAGAGGAAGTACCGCCGAAGAAAACATCAACAATGCTTTCAGTACGATCATTTGCCGCAAGGCAAGTAAAAAAGAATTAGATATACTCACAGGATATTATACCGATCAGTTGCAATTGCTTAAATCGAAGCAACTGGATGCAAGAAAAATTTTATCAGTGGGCGAAAAGCCGCTGAATGATAAACTCGACCTGGATGTATCAGCCGCATTGATGAAGGTGGTAAGCACTATTTATAATATGGAGGAAGCCATAACAAAATCATAGTCATGCAAAAGGAAATCATCGAACACAAACTGAATATGAACCGCCGGAAATTCCTTTCAAGGCTCAGTCTTGGTTTAGGAAGTGTGGCTCTTGGTTCACTAATGATCCCCGATCTTTTTGGCGATGCCGAGGGAGAGGAATTGCTCGCAACAGGTCTCCCGCATTTTGCTCCAAAGGCAAAACGCATCATCTATCTCTTTCAAAATGGTGCTCCTTCTCAACTGGATCTTTTCGATTATAAACCGAAGCTGCAAGAGATGCACGGACAGGAGTTACCTGCTTCTATCCGCAACGGGCAGCGCCTTACAGGCATGACGGCGGACCAGGCGAAATTTCCGTTGGCAGGTACAAAATTTAATTTTAAGCAATACGGGCAATCGGGCGCCTGGTTAAGTGAATTGCTGCCTTATACGTCTAAGATTGCGGATGATCTCTGTATCATCAGGAGTATGCATACAGAAGCGATCAACCATGACCCTGCACTTACTTTTTTTCAGACAGGGGCACAGATTGGCAACAGGCCAAGCATGGGCTCGTGGCTGAGTTATGGATTGGGCAGTGAGAATAAAAACCTCCCTGCGTTTTGTGTGTTGTTGTCAAAAGGAAAGGGGAATGGGCAAGGAGTTTATTCGAAGTTGTGGACCAACGGATTTTTAGATTCCGTTCACCAGGGCGTACAATTTAGCAGTGGCGAAGATCCGGTGTTGTACCTGAATAATCCAGATGGAATTGATAAAACGGAGCGGAGAAAAATGCTCGACAAACTGGCCAGCTTAAATGAAGAAGGCTATAAAGAATTTGGCGATCCGGAAATACAGGGTAAAATTCAACAGTATGAAATGGCTTACCGTATGCAAACGGCTGTGCCCGAAGTAACCGACTTGAGTAAAGAGCCAGAAGATATCATCAAAATGTATGGCCCGGAATGCTTGGTACCAGGCACTTACGCAGCTAACTGTTTGCTGGCTCGCAAGCTTTCTGAAAGCGGCGTTCGCTTCGTGCAACTTTATCACCAGGGCTGGGATGCACACGATAATCTTCCAGGCCAGATAGTTGGGCAGGCGAAAGATACGGACCAGTCATCTGCGGCGCTCATTATGGATCTTAAGCAAAGAGGTTTGCTCGATGAAACATTGGTGATATGGGGCGGAGAGTTTGGCAGAACAAATTATTGCCAGGGCAAGCTCACGAAAGATAATTACGGTCGTGATCATCACCCACGTGCATTCAGTATATGGATGGCCGGCGGCGGTGTAAAGCCAGGCGTATACGGCGATACAGATGACTTTGGATATAATATTATTTCCAACCCGGTGCATGTGAATGATTTTCATGCCACTGCCCTGCACCTGATGGGTTTAGATCATGAAAAGTTAATTTACAAGCACCTCGGAAGAAGGTATCGCCTAACGGATGTAGCCGGTAAAGTGGTCAATGGTATTGTGGCGTAGAAGAAAGTGGTGAAAGTTGGATGCTTGATGCGGGATACTGGATGCTGGATTTTGGATGCTGGATAGTTGATACTGGATAATTGATACACTGGATGCTGGATAGTTGATACTACACGGTGCAAGCTGAATGCTGAGACTCATAACTCATAATTCAAAATTCTTTTTGTCCAGGCATTTGTTTTTCAATTAAGCTGTGGTGGCAGCCAGTCCCGATCCTTTATCGGGATCGCACTCTTGTACAGCGGATAATATGGCAGCAAACAATTATGGTTATCATGTATGATGAAGTTTAATAGCGAGTGGAAAAAAAATGATCAAAACGTCAATGAATAAATACGGCCGCCAGCCCAAATAATTTAATAGGTCGTTCCTATGAAGTTCATGCATTCTTTATTTTTTTTGGCTACCGATATGTTGCCCGATGGGGCAAGCATAAAGTAAGTTAAGCCCGAGGGGCTTTAATTTGAATAGCCACCGGTGAAACCGGTGGAAAAGAGTAGAGAATAATTATGAACCCTGAAAGGGTTCAATGAAAATAAGGATCATATTCAACCACTACCTGGTTGCCTTGGTTCTATTGTTTTCTTCTAAATGATTTTGAAAAAATGAATCTTACTCAATTCAAAATTAAAGTGCCTGGATTAAACATAGAGACGTTCGAATTACGCACAATAATGATAAAATGTACAAGAGTGCGACGCCACTAAAGCTAAATTGAAAAACAAATGCCTGGTACATAAAACTTACAAATAATAAAACCATCACCAACATGCACCGCAAAGATTTTATTAAAAATACCACACTTGGTTTAGCAGGCGCATTGTATGTGCCGCAGATATTGATAAGCGAAGACGTTGTACTCGGTCACAACAACAAGCGTTATAAGATCAATACAAAATGGAGCCAGGCCGATGTATCCCGTTACCCGGTAAATGATTGTCATGAAATGGTGCAGGATCAAAAAGGCCGGATACTACTGCTTACTAATGAAACAAAAAACAATGTGCTCATCTATGATAAAGCTGGCAAACTCCTCGGTACCTGGGGCACTGAATATCCCGGTGCACATGGCTTTACATTGTTCAACGAAAATGGTTCCGAAGTATTATTTATTTGCGATAATAAACGCCACCAGGTCATTAAAACCACCATTGATGGCAGGGTATTGATGGTACTCGATTATCCAAAAGAAACAGGCATGTACACAAATGCTGAAGAATATATTCCAACCGAAACTGCGATTGCGCCGAATGGTGATATTTATGTAGCGGATGGGTATGGAAAGGATTTTATCATTCAATACGATCTGCATGGGAAATACATCCGGCATTTCGGTGGCAGGGGAACAGAGGATAAACACCTGCTGAATGCACATGGCGTTTGTATTGATACAAGAGATAAAAAACATCCGAGCCTGATCGTTTGTTCCAGGCAGCAAAATGCGTTTAAGCGTTATAGCATGGAAGGCGTGTACCTCGAAACGATTTCATTGCCCGGTGCATGGGTTTGCAGGCCGGTGATAAAAGATGATTACTTGTATGCTGCTGTTCTGCAATCAAATAATAACCAGTGGAAGCAATCGGGTTTTGTAACTATTTTAGATTCGAAAAATAAAGTAGTCTCCAATCTTGCGGGTACTGCGCCAGTTTATAACGGAGCAGTTTTGAATGAAATGCAGCAGGCTGAAAAAGTGTTTCAATATCCGCATGATGTGTGTGTGGATGATGAAGAGAACTTATACGTGGCCCAATGGAATTCCGGCAAAACTTATCCATACAAATTGGAGCCTGTAAAATGAGCTCCGCACTAAATATCTATGTTCACTTCATCTCCTTCGTTAAAATAAATATGGTAGTATAAATCAGTAACAATTCCGAGTACTACGTTATTCTATGATTGTTTACTGGTGGGAAAAATATATGAAAAGCTGGAAAAATATTATTTACAACTGTTCTTTCGCGTTGAACTGCTTATTGGTTTTCCTGTTGATCTTTGGAAACAACATGAATGTGCCGCTGTTCCTGAAAGTGGCAGGGCGGATGCACCCGATGATCTTACATTTCCCCATTGTTTTGTTGATCCTTTCTTTTTTATGGGAAGCTATCGTTGGCGCTAAACATGAGCCGGCAATAAAAGCCGCTGGTGACTGGTTATTGTTATCTGCTTCGTTCACCGCCGTAATCGCAGCGTTGATGGGCTTTTTTCTTTCGAAGGAAGGAGGCTATGATGCAGAATCCATCGCATGGCATAAGTGGACAGGTGTGCTCATTTCATTGGTGGCATTAGGTTGGTATGCAATGAAAGATTTTGTGCGACAGAAAAAAGTGTTGTCAATTACTGTCGGCGCATTAAGCGTAGCTGCAATTGTATTGGCAGGTCACCAGGGCGCTAACATTACACACGGCGAAAACTTTATACTGGCGCCTGTTACACCGGACAAATTGCAGCCGGTTGTGTTATTTGAGGATGCGGTTGCCTATACGCATTTAATAAAACCTATACTCGAAGTAAAATGCATCACCTGCCATAATACTAATAAGGCAAAGGGCGACCTGGTGATGGAAACAGAACAACTACTACTAAAAGGCGGTAAGCATGGAAACTTGTGGGATAGCGCTCCTGTTGGGTTCGGTTTGATGATGCAAAGAGTGCATTTACCCCTGGAAGAGAAAAAGCACATGCCGCCAAAGGGCAAGCCGCAGCTCACCGAAGATGAAATAAAGGCAATCTATTATTGGATAAAAGATGGGGCAAGTTTCTCTAAAAAAATTGCTGATCTGTCTCCAACAGATTCTTTGAGGATCGTAGCCGCATCGTTCTTTAAAACTGTAGAAGGCAGCGATTATACATTCGCTCCCGCTGATGAATCAGCAATAAAAAAATTGAACAATGATTTTCGGGTGGTCACTCCATTGGCTATTGGTTCGCCTGCGTTGGGTGTAGAATTTTATGGTGCGTCATTTTTTAAATCGGAGCAGTTGAAAGATTTACAAACGGTGGGTGAACAAGTGGTAACATTGAATTTGAATAAAATGCCTGTTAAGGATGAAGACCTGAAGATAATTGGCACAATGAAGAATCTGCGAAAACTAAATCTTTCATTTACACAGGTAACCGGTGCATCGTTGAGTGAGTTGAAAAACCTGAAGGAACTTCGCCAATTATCACTTTCCGGCACTGGCGTAAAAGCTGCTGATCTTGCTGTGTTGAAGGAACTCCCAAAATTGTCATCCCTCTATATTTGGAATACTTCTATCGGCAATAATGATATCGCCGGCATTAAAAAACTTTTTCCTAAAACTACGATCGGAACTGGATTTAGAGGAGATACTATCATTGCCAAACTAAATAGTCCTGTGATAGAAGGAGATGAAGTGGTGTTCCGCGAAAAGATGGGTATTAAATTAAAAAATTACATTAAAGGCGCATCAATGATTTATACATTGGATGGCAGCGAACCAGATAGTTTGAAGTCGCTGGTATACAAAGACAGTATTGTAATTGATAAGCCTGTTCAGTTAAAAGCCAAAGCTTTTTTACCCGGCTGGACAAGCAGCGATGTGATATCAAAAAATTATTTCAAAGCGACCTACCTCGCAGATTCTGTAAAGCTATTGACCGAACCGAATAAGGACTACAAAGGAGTTGGTGGCGCTACGCTATCTAACAGGCAAAAAGGAGAACTGAATTATAGAACTGATAAATGGCTGGGTTATCGGGGTAACGACCTGGTGGCAATGCTCTACTTTAACAGACCGACGTTATTATCTTCGGTTAATATAAGTACCGTGATAGATATTGGCGCCTATCTGATGCCGGCTAAAGAAGTCGAAGTATGGGCGGGCACCAACAATGCTAATATGACTTTATTGAAAAAATTTGTTCCGGCGCAGCCTGATAGCGTCAAGCCGTCTTATCTAACTTCCTACGAATTCACTTTTAAACCAAAGGAAATTACCTTGCTAAAAATTGTTGTAAAGCCTGTGATGAAATTGCCGCTGTGGCATTCAGGTAAGGGGCAAAATGCATGGATATTTGTCGATGAGATCTTCCTCAATTAACATAAAAATAGTCCCCGAAAATCAGGAATTCAATTCCCGGTTTTCGAGGACGCTTGATAGGTCTTTCGATTGCTGCTAACCACCTTTCTATGGATAAAAAAAATGGTGTTTTCCTGCTGGTTTATTTCTTTATGAAGACAGGCGCAATATTACTGCGTCCGCATTACCAGGGCAATGATGTATTTATATAAACCTTGTTTTGATCAACATTTTGATCAGAACCAAATTGAAGCAGGGTATTGGTTTTCTGCAACCAATTTTTCCACGCTTGCTTTTACAACGGGCGCATCTTCTTTGTATGTTACTCCAAACCATTGTGATGAGGTTGGGATCACTTTTATAACGCCGCCTAATTCCCTCACAAAATAGTCACCAATTATCGGAATAAAAAATTCTGACTTTATGTTAGTGTAATTTTCTTTTACAAATTGTTTGAATAATGTATCAATGATACCGAAGACAGACGGATCGAAACACCAAAAATTCATGGAAACACTGGAATCAAAAGGCACTTCCAGTTTCTGATCATTTTCTTCATAAACTATGCGGTCGTCTTCACGATATATTTTTGTTCTCTCATTAATGCTTACCAGTTCACCTTTATCATTCACTTCACATACACCACGGCTAACAGTTCCATGCTCACTCAAGGTTTTAGCAAGCTCATACCCAATGATCGCCGCCGTTTTCTCATTGCAGTCTGTCCTTAAAAATTTGTCTGCTTTCTCAAACGAATCTTTACCATAAAAGTCATCGGCATTAATAACAGCGAAGGGCTCTTTCACTACATCTCTTGCGCATAACACTGCCTGGCCTGTGCCCCATGGCTTGGTTCTTTCCGCAGGCACTTCTATATCCGATGGCAAGTACGCTTTCATATCCTGGTACACATATTCAGTGGCGATCTTTCCTTTTAATTTTGGCTCAAATATCCGCTTAAAATCTTCTGCAAAATCTTCACGGATGATAAATACCACTTTCCCAAAACCGGCACGTATTGCATCATATATCGAATAGTCCATGATCGTTTCCCCACCTGGGCCAAATGATTGTATTTGTTTCATACTTCCGTAGCGGCTTGCCATTCCTGCGGCCAAAATTAAGAGTGTAGGTTGCATATTTACGTTTAGATTGTTAATGAATAGGTGCAATTTTGCAGCGAAATTAATATAAAACAGCTAATATTAAACCAAAATGCTTTTCCCCACAACAGCCACCAGGATGCAGCCATTGGAGTTCCCGTTATTAGCAGAAAAACAGGTAGCCGTTTCAGTACTAAGATTGGATGAGATACATCCCATTGTGTCGGGAAATAAATTATTCAAACTGCATTACTTTTTGCAGGATGCATTACAAAGACCGGCCCCAGGAATTGTCACTTTTGGAGGAGCTTATTCCAATCACCTGGCAGCTACTGCATTTGCCTGTAGCGAATATAAGTTGAAGAGCATTGGGATCGTTAGGGGAGAACAGCCGGCAATATTGTCTCATACGTTGCAGCAATGCCGCGACTATGGAATGCAATTGATCTTCGTTTCACGGGAGCAATATGCCAGGAAGGAAGGCCTCGAATTTTTAAATGATATCGATATAAAATATAAAGATTATTTAATTGTTCCTGAGGGCGGTTACCATCCGTCAGGCGCTCTGGGCGCCGCATTAATAATGGATCTCGTAGGTAAGGAGGTTACTCATATTTGTTGTGCTGTGGGTACCGCTACCACTCTTGCGGGTTTATTGCTGGGTGCCAGCGATAGCCAACAGGTTGTAGGTTTTCCAGTGCTAAAGGGCATGGATGATTTGCAGGAGAGATTGTTATTTTTAACGGCCCGTGAATATAGCAGTGAACAGTTACAAATAATGAATAGTTATCTTTTTGGAGGCTATGCGAAAAGAATGCCTGCGTTGATTGATTTTATGAATTCTTTTTTTAACTCCACCGATATACCTACAGATTTTGTGTATACGGCTAAAATGATGTTTGGCGTGATGGATTGTATAAACAAAAATTTTTTTCCCACAGGTAGCCGGATCGTATGCATGCATACCGGCGGCTTGCAGGGCAATTTATCTTTGCCCGGAGAAGCTTTAAGTTTTTAAGTGTTTTAACATGTATTATCTTTGACCGGATAAATTATATTCAACTCTGCGTTTAATTTTTTTATGCCAAGATTCCTTTTTGTACCGTTGGTATTAATGGCCATCTTTTTTTCGGGAAACATTATCGGCCAGGATACCCTGCCCCAGGTAAGTGTGTTTAGTCAAAGCGGCAAAGTGATCATTAGTTGGAAAAATACTTATGGCGCTAAAATTACCAATATCAATATTCAGCGATCATCTGATAGTCTCAAAAGATTTACAACAATTGGTACGGTATTGAATCCACTAAACAGGGAAAACGGTTACGTAGATAGCAAGCCGCCGCAGGATAGGATATTTTATCGTGTGTTTATAGCTTTTGAAGGGGGAGATTATATTTTTTCAAAATCACACCAGCCGGTGATCGATACTTTAATGTCATTTGTTGATATTCCTTTAAGTGAGAACAAAGAACCCCCAAAAAACCCGGATCCCACTGGTTTTGTTCCGAGTAAATTTGTTTTTACAGGTAAGGATAATAACGTGATCATTAACTTACCGGACGCTGCAAAACGAAAATTCTCTATTAAGTTTTTTGATGAGAATGACAAACCTGTTTTTGAAATAAATGGCATTACAGAGCCCTATCTTATTTTAGAAAAGGTAAATTTTTTGCACGCCGGCTGGTTCAAATATCATTTGTTTGATAACAACGTATTGCTGGAAAAATTCAAGTTTTATATTCCTAAAGAAACGAGGAATGGCAATGGGCGGGAGCAGCGAAATAAGTAAGAATATTTTACAGTAATTCTACTTTGACAAGTCAAACCTTTTTGTTTTTTTGTTGACCAGCAGAAGTTTTTTATGGCGGCATCGTTGTGTCACTCACTTGTACTGTATTTTTTCATGGCATCTTTTTCGTTCCATAATTAGACTATCGTAACCGTGAGCTACATTTTTTTAAATATGTCAAAGTAGAAGTAAACAAGGGATAAAATAATGAACAATTTTTTTTGAGCCCGGCAGAAGTGTTTTAATTAAGCTTCATTGGCAGCCAGTCCCGATCCTTTATCGGGATCGCACTCTTGTACATTTTATCAATAAGGAGCAAAATACCAGGTCACTAATTTATCCCCTTGCGCAGTATGCAAGCGAGTAAATCATCATTGCTCCGCAACTTTACTATCATATTTAAG
>JBDSAP010000173.1:0-2602 GCA_039922055.1 Ferruginibacter sp. | reverse complement strand
CGTTTACTAAGAAAACACTATAAAGAGAATGGGTAAAAAGGCTTATTAATATTCAGTTATTGGAAGGCTTTTAATTGCACGGGATTAGTAACAAAGAGACACAGGACGGAGTCCTGCGCCTGATGGGTTGTCAATTATCCATTATCAATTACAAAATGACGCTATAAATAAAAAACCTCCCGTCAAAATATCAGGGAGGTTTTTCCAGCCAACATTCTCTTTACACCTTTGGTAGTTTATAACCGTTGTGATATTCCTTCATCATGTATTTTTTGTTGATATCATTATCAGTGAATTGTTGCTTTTCCAGGTCCCACTCTAATTTTTTTCCACTGCGAAAAGCAATATTTCCCATCTGGGCCACGGTGGCAACATGCGCTCCTGCTTGTATAGAACAATTCAGGTCTTCCATTTTGCGTGACTTGATAACATCCACAAAATTCTGCATGTGCATATTAAGTCCATTATCAGAAGGCTTCACCAGTGGTTTGCTCACCTTGCTTTTACTTTGCTTTTCTTCTATCACTTCCCATCCGCCGCGGTTCAAAATAAGCGTGCCATTGTTGCCTATATAAGCGATGCCATGATCACGGCCGTAGGAGCCGTTATCAATGCCCATTGCAGAATCCCAAACAAGGTTAAACCCATCAAATTCATACAAGGTTGTAAGCGTATCAGGTGTTTCCTCATACAAGTCGGGGTAAGCAAAACGACCGCCCAATGCAGAGATAGATTTTGGCACAGGAGCCTTCATACCCAACAATCCGTAATCTAATAAATGTACGCCCCAGTCTGTCATTAGGCCACCGGCATAATCCCAAAACCAGCGAAAATTAAAATGAAAACGGCTTTCATTAAAAGAGCGCTTTGGAGCAGGTCCAAGCCAGGATGCATAATCAACGCCGGCGGGAGGCGCAGTATCCGGAACCACCGGTCCTGGTTTCATCCATCCCTGGTAGCACCACACTTTTACTGTGCGGATATTTCCTAATTGGCCGGTCTGTACAAAATCAACGGCATCTTTAAAATGTTGCTGGCTACGTTGCCACTGTCCTGCCTGCACTACCTTACCATATTTTTGCTGAGCGGCAATCATAGCACGGCATTCCATAATAGAGTTGCCCACTGGCTTTTCTACATACACATCCTTACCGGCTTCCACTGCATGCATCATCATCAATGCATGCCAATGATCGGGCGTTCCGATAATAACCGCATCAATATCTTTATTGGCAAGCAAGTCGCGGTAATCGCCATAGGTCTTCACCTTAGATGCATCAATGTTCAGTTTGGCAAGATCTTTCAACCGCTGATCGATCACATTTTTATCTACATCGCATACGGCCACAAGGTTCACACCCGGAATTTTTACTGCTGCCGTAAGATCAGAAAATCCCATCCCTTTAATACCGATAACGCCAATGTTCAACTGGTCGCTTGGCGCTATCTTGTTTTTAAAAATTGCAAATGCATTACTGTCTAAAGAAGACATTAATAAACTGCCGCCAACCATTGTAGCAGTATTCTGAATAAATTTTCTGCGTGATGACATTTAATAAATATTTAATGATTATAAAATTCTTGATTTGATTGAGGTAATATTAAAAGATTGGTTCGATAGCAATGCAAAATATTGGTGGAGATTTGAATACTCAAAGCTATGTGTTTAATCTGAAGCAGGCAATGTTGAAGCCAATAAAATTTGAACGAAATGCCTGGCGGTGTTGAACACTTTTTTACAACAATTTTACTTTAAGTACATACATATCCGCGGTTATATAAATTGTTTTTTCATCACCTGAAAAGGAACAGTTAGACGCTAATGCATTTATCCTGATCTTCCCCAATAGTTTGGCATCCTTATTAAATATCCAAACACCTCCCGGCCCTGTGGCAAACACTGTTCCATTGCGGGTAATCTTTAATCCATCCGGCATACCTTCAGCAGTTTTTGCAGCAGCAGAAGCATCATAGAAAATTCGCCCGTTTACAAACAAGCCAGCTGAGTCCAGGTCGAATGCATACCAGATGGGTTTCAATGGGTCTGAATTTGCAATGAGCACCGTTTTGTGATCGGGAAAAAAAGCAATTCCATTCGGTCTTGTGACGGAATCTGTGAGTAAAGTAACTTCCCCTTTTTTTGAAACTTTATAGATGCCCTGGTAAGGCGCTTCCTTGTTTTTGTCCTCCACATTTTTTTCAAGCCCATAAGGAGGATCGGTAAAATACAATTCGCCATTAGGATGAAAAACAGCATCGTTCGGACTGTCGAATTTTTTACCATTATAATTATCAGCCAGAGATACGAAATCAGGCTTCGGGCTTGTGAGTGGCGCGTTCATCATTCCCATTCTTCTATCGCCATGCTGACAAAGAACAAGCTTACCATCGCTGTTAAGGAGTAAACCATTGGACCCGGTTTCTCCACCTCTTGCAATTGTACCGGTATAGCCGGATGGTGTTAGGTAAACTTCTTTTCCTTTTTCGGCGGTCCACTTATAAATAATGTTCTTTGGTACATCTGAAAAAAGCAGCATCTTATCCTGTTCTATCCACAGTGGTCCTTCACTCCACTCAAATCCTTCAGCGATAATTTCTATGG
>JBDSAP010000172.1:0-17724 GCA_039922055.1 Ferruginibacter sp. | reverse complement strand
ATAGTTTATCAGCCACGAGGCGGTGCAGGCAAGCCCTGCGCCAATAATATTCATATAAATGTAGGCAAGGCTCTCCTTCGAAATTCTATTCCGCAGGTTTAATAAAAAAACAGCCAATAAAATAGTAACTCCTGCAGAGCCGATCCAGTCACTGATTGAAAGATGCATCGCTTAAGATTGTATGTATATGACCTTTTCTGAACTTTTCTCCAGGCGTCCAATTGGTGTAGTAAATTTGCTGAGACCATTTTGATGAAAAATATTTTTAAGTTCTTCTTCAGATGCCGGATCTGCGGCTATTAATAATCCGCCACTTGTTTGCGGATCTGCAAGTATAGCCTTTTGATAGTCGTTCAATTCAGCGATCTTGTCACCATAGCTATCCCAGTTTCGGTGTGTACCGCCAGGAACCGATCCTTGTTTAGTATAAGTTTCCAGCGATTCAATAATGGTGGGTATACTATTAAAAAAAATTGTGGCGCTTAGGCCGCTTCCTTCTGCCATTTCCAACAGGTGACCAAGTAGGCCAAAACCGGTAACGTCTGTCATAGCGTGTACTCCTTGCAGTTTGCCTAATTGCTCCCCTACTTTATTCAATTGCATCATCTGCTTTGCTGCTAATTTTTTGTGTTCTTCTTTAAGGATACCCTTCTTTTCTGCCGTTGTTAATATTCCCACACCTAAAGACTTGGTTAGGAAAAGCAGGTCTCCTTCTTTGGCAAGATTATTTTGTTTGATATGTTCGAGCGCTACCAAGCCATTTACGGCTAATCCAAATATGGGTTCTGGCGAATCGATGCTATGGCCACCGGCGAGTGATATACCTGCTTCCATACAAATGCTGCGGCTTCCTTCAATTACCTTTTGTGCAATAGCCGGGGGCAGCACATTTATTGGCCAGCCCAAAATAGCAATTGCTAAAATTGGCTTCCCTCCCATCGCATAAACGTCGCTGATTGCATTAGCGGAAGCAATACGCCCAAACTCGAAGGGATCATCCACTATCGGCATGAAAAAGTCGGTGGTGGAAATGAGCGCTGTTCCGTTGCCGAGGTCATAGACGGCCGCATCGTCTTTAGTATGATTGCCTACTATTAACTTATCGTTATCCGGTAAAGTAATATTGCTGGTAAGTATTTCATCAAGTACTTTGGGAGATATTTTGCAACCGCATCCTGCGCCATGTGAATAGGCTGTCAGCTTTACTTCACTAAGGTCTAATGAGTCTACTTTTGTCATTCCTTCTTTTTTCGTCGTAATAAAATTGCAGCATTGCTTTGCAGATCTGCCGTAAAACGAACATAGTACGTAGCCTCTCCATCCTGCACCACCAACAAACCCGTATTGGGCGGAATGCTACCCAAATTTTCAGCATACATCACCAGCATGATCGAATCCGATGATTGGTCCCCGGTATAAATGGTTTTACTGTTCGCTTTAGTCGTGAGGCCCTGCCTTGCGAAAATGAGATTGCCGTTCATGATTACACTCACGGTATCTCCGTCAACTTCGCCGTTATCATACAAAGTAAATACTAAACTATCGGATTGAAAAAACACCGATTGAATAGCCACTATCTTTCTTTCAGCAACTTTTTCCGCAGCCTTTATAGCCGGTACGGGTGTCACAACCGGAGGATCCTTCTTTTGAGGGATTTCGGTTTTTGCAACGTCTGTTTTTACAGGAGGCGTAACCGATTCAACAGGTTTCTTGACTTCTTTTGCAGGTTCTTTCACTACCGCTACAGGAGGGTTCACCGTAGGCTTCTTTGCAACTTCGTTTGCCGGTGGGTTTTGCTTAACCGGAGTTTCTTTCGCTACAACGACTGGAGGAGTTTTTGGCTTCTCTTCAACCTTTACTATTGGGGGCGATTTTTTTTCTATAACTGGCGGAACAACAGGTTTAGCTTTTTCCGGTGTTGTATTTTTTACAATCGGATTGGATACTGCTGCTTCTTTTTTTGACGGTTCAGCAACGGCTATATCGGGTAATTGTTTAGGCGGAGTATTGATGGCAACGGGCTCTGGTAATTTAGGCGGCCCCGATATTACAATGTCTTTGATTCTATCCGCAACAGTTGATCTTTTGATAATGGCGCCGATTGATCTATTTACTTTTTGCGGAAGTACAAACGTTGCCACAACAGGTGCAACTTTTTTCTGTATGATGGCGATCGGCTCTTCTAATTTAGGCGGCCCCGATATTACAATGTCTTTAATTCTATCCGCAACAGTTGATCTTTTGATAACAGCCCCAACCGATCTATTTACCTTTCGTGGAGGTATAAGCGCCGCGACAGCAGGCGCAACTTTTTGCTGTATGACCGTAATCGTTTCTGCTGCCACGTCAGGATCGGATTTTACAGCAACTGGTATTTCGACTGCGGGCTCAACTTCCTTTGCAGCCTTTGTAATTGCCACATCTGCTTGCAGTGGTATTTGCACTTTCGCAAAAGAGAGATCCCCGTCAAGCTTTAGTTCTTCCAGTTTTTTGTACAATGCCACCGGTCTAAAATTTGCTGTTCGTTGCAATTTCAGCCTGCCGGTATAGGAGCTGTATTCCCTCGTTGGGTTGGTTCGCCAGGTTCCATTCAGAAACAGGACTGTATCACTACGGGACAAATTAGCCTCGCTCGTTTGTCTTACACCTTTAGGCGGAGGAGCACTATAGTTATTTGAGATCAGCACCAGGTCTTCCAGGATAAGATCATCATTTTTCCACCTTATTTTTATTTTTTTTACACCCGTTTCCTTTTTCCCATCTATATCAAAAATGGTATAGGAGTAGCCGCTGAGCTTTCCCTTTTCTTCGGTAATGGCAATTTCGTACGTGAGGTATTTTTGTGTGGTATCGTTATATAAAGCTCCTGTCCACATACCCGTAATATCGGCGTTGGTAAGCGAGCCTGACTGTGCCCATGCATAAATAGGAAATAAGAAAAAAATGATTAATATTTTATGAAGTAGTTGCCTTTTCATTGGTCAGTGTGTAGGTCATCTCCCTAATATCAACAGCGTTGCAGGAAATTTTATGGAGCATTGCCGGTAGACGTTCCCTGTTGTGTAAGCTTTTATTGTACCATTTATCGTAGTACATTAACAAAATACGAAAACATTCTTTGTAATTATTTTCCAGTAAATGATTGATCGCATTTTTTGTTTCAAGTCCGCCCAGCCTTTTCTGTATCCTGATTATTGCATTTACCAGCTTTTCTTTTTCGAATTTCCCATACGCTTCAGTAAGATAATTCAATCTTTCTTCAAATGGAATATCAAAAAAGCTGATTGGGCTTTTACGCATTTGATCCCATAAACCGGCTGGAATATTTAATAATCCGATACGCTGGCTTTCATCCTCGATATAAATGAAATTATTTAACGAAGAAACGGCCGCATTATTTGACAAAACCGTACCTGGATATTGATCATTTACGGCATTTAACTCTTTCGCAAGCAGGTTTTCAAACATCTCCTGCGTAGGTTGCGACTCTTCACCAAGTGCGCCAAATGCAGAACCTTTATGATTGGCCAGGCCTTCCAGGTCAATTACTGCTTTGCCAATACGTTTCAATTCTTTTAGTACAAGCGTTTTCCCCGAGCCGGTATAACCGCCAACCACATTCAACGAATAGCTTTTGATGAATTGCTCCCTTGCCCACTTCCGGTACATTTTATAACCTCCATTTAATGTGTACACCTTAAAGCCGTACAGATCCAACAGCCAGGCAACCCCGGCGCTGCGCATACCGCCACGCCAGCAATGCACCAGCAAAGTGTTTTTTGTTTTGGTAGACTCGTGATCGGTTTCTTTGCTTTTTGTTTTTTCACCTATTGTTTTACAAAGCTGCTCTGCTTCCTCAACCATCCTCCGCATTTTTACGCCAAAATAATCGAGACCAATTTTGATGGCAATTTCCCTGCTTTGTTGTTTATAAGCTGTACCTACTACTTTTCGCTCCTCATCAGTAAACAACGGCAAATTATTGGCTCCCGGAATATGAGCATGCAGAAACTCGCCGGGGCTGCGAACATCCAGCACAGGATATGTTTTTGCAAGATCTAAAAATTGTTCTATGGTAACTTTTTGCACCGGCATTTTCAAAATATATTACTGTAATTTACTAAAAAGTAAAGCCGCTAATTAATTAGCGGCTTTTAATATTATTATTCGTTCTTGATTCTTTCGGGTAGTAGCAAATACGTTTTATCCGTTCATCGAAGTAAGAAACTCAACATTATCCCTGGTTCCTTTCATATTCTTGAGTAATGTATTCAATGCTTCTTCCGGGTTCATATCGGCCATGTGTTTACGTAATACCCACATGCGCTGGAAAGTTTCTTTGTCCAGCAATAGATCATCACGACGTGTAGAAGATGCAACAATATCAATGGCAGGATAAATGCGCCTGTTTGATAACCTTCTATCCAGTTGCAATTCCATGTTACCAGTTCCTTTAAACTCCTCGAAGATCACTTCATCCATTTTGCTTCCTGTATCAACAAGAGCCGTCGCAATAATTGTTAAGGATCCGCCAAATTCTATTTTACGTGCAGCTCCAAAAAATTGTTTTGGTTTCTGCATAGCGTTTGCTTCCACACCACCACTCAACACTTTACCACTTGATGGTGCAACGGTATTGTGAGCACGTGCCAAACGGGTAATACTATCCAATAAGATCACTACATCATGGCCGCATTCAACAAGGCGCTTTGCTTTTTGTAGTGCAATGGTAGAAACTTTAACATGCTTTTCGGCAGGCTCATCAAAAGTAGACGCGATCACTTCTGCTCTTACGCTACGTTCCATATCTGTTACTTCCTCCGGCCTTTCATCCACCAGCACTATCATCAGGTAACATTCTGGGTGGTTTTGTGCTATTGCATTCGCCAATTCTTTCAGCAGCATCGTTTTACCCGTTTTCGGCTGGGCTACTATTAATCCACGCTGGCCTTTACCTATCGGCGTAAAAAGGTCCATTATCCTGGTGCTGTAGTTATTTGAATCTGTAGTGAGGTTCAACTTTTCGAACGGAAATAACGGTGTAAGGTAATCGAATGGAACCCTGTCTCTTACTTCATCCGGGCTTTTACCGTTAATGGTTTCCACCTTTAATAAAGCAAAATATTTTTCACCTTCTTTTGGCGGGCGAACAGATCCATAAACCGTGTCACCCGTCTTTAATCCAAATAATTTGATTTGAGATGGTGATACATAAACATCATCCGGAGAAGAAAGATAATTGTAATCACTGCTCCTTAAAAAGCCATAACCATCAGGCATCATTTCCAGTACGCCTTCGCCAAGGATGATACCATCAAATTCTATATTAAACACTTGCTGGTCGCGGCGTTGCTGGTATTGTTTACCTCCAAATTGACCTTGTGAATTGTTATCCGAAATTTGTAGATCGGGTTGCTGTTGTTGTATATCTTCTTCCTGCAAAAGCGAAGCGATAGCAGCGGGAATAGTGCTTTGCTCGCTGGTGATAGGTTGCAGATCTTCCTCATCATCTTCATCCTCTTGCTCTACTTTTTTTACAGGCTTTCTCCTATCCTGAACCGGTGCTTGTTCCTGTTTTCTTGCTGGCCTGATGTCAGGCTTTGGTTCAGTTTTTTGTTCTGTTTTCTGCTTTTCTTCTACAACAACTGGATCCTCATTTGTACGTGGGACGGCAGCTTTAATAGTTCGTTTTCTCTTTGGTTTTTCTCCGTCTCCGCTTTTTCCTTCTGTGTTCATAGTGGCTTGGTTGTCCAGGATCTTAAATATTAACTCCTGTTTGTCTATTTTTTTAAAATTGGGAATGGATAGCTGCTCTGCAATATCCTGCAACTCAGGAACGAGCATATCGTTCAGTTGTAAAATGTCGTACATAAAGGTGTGAAAAATGATTTCTTCAAAAAATCTCCGCTTAAAATCTGAAAATGGTATCGAGAATTTAAATTGATGGAATGGGACTGTCTGATGCAGTGAATGAATGGAAAGACCTTATCAGCAATATTCCGAAGCAATATTACGCTGTTTTTTCATAAAAAAATAATTTTTTTGACCGTCAGCGGTTCCGTTTTGTGGACATTTGTGGCGACGCTCCGTTCAACTTTTGCAGCTATGAGGAGCTTTTATTGTGGTTTGTTTGGATGGCTTTTTTGGAGTAATTGTCTGTATTTGGATTATTGGGATTATTGGATGATTGGATTTGTTTGTTTTCGATGTACCGACGTTCATTTTCATCTTTCTTACTCTTTCAACTAAAAAAAATCCCATAATCTTTTCATCCAAAAAATCCCAATCCTCATTCCCATCAACTATGAATAATGAAATATGAAACATCGAACAAACCCTAAACAGTAAACCATAAACTCCAAACCCACCTTCACACCACCACATTCTTCAATACTCCCCCAGCTTCAAAGTCATCCATGTTCTTCAGCGTCACCTGCGCTATCTGAGTTAATGCCTCCTCTGTAAAAAAGCCCTGGTGAGAAGTGATCAATACATTGGGGAAACTCAGTAATCGCATGATCATATCATCTTGTATAACGTTTTCAGAAAGGTCATTGAAGAAAAGTTTTTCCTCTTGTTCGTACACATCCAAACCAAGGTAACCGATTCGCCCGGATTTTAAGGCTTTTACAACCGCTGCAGTATCGATCAATGCGCCCCGGCTCGTATTGATCAGCATTACTCCTTCCTTCATCATACCGATTGTTTGGGTATTAATAATATGATGGGTTTGCTCATTAAGCGGACAATGCAAAGAGATGATATCTGCCTGGTGCAAAATATCTATCAGCGGTAAATAAGCAACTCCTTTGGCTGCGGTAGGCTTATGTTCCACCAAGTCGAAGGCTAACACATTGCAGCCGAAGCCAAGCATGATATCGCAAAAAACCTGTCCAATTTTACCAGTGCCAATTACTCCTACTGTTTTGCCATACAAGTCAAAACCTGTAAGACGTTCCAAAGAAAAATTCCCTTCTCTTACACGGTTGTAAGCCTTATGTGTTTTACGATTAAGCGTCATTATTAATGCGACAGCATGTTCTGCTACCGCATGTGGCGAGTAAGCGGGCACTCTTACCACAGTTAAACCATTTTCTTTTGCAGCTAAAAGATCTACATTATTAAACCCTGCACATCGTAAGGCGATCAGTCGTATACCAAGGCGTTTCAATTCAGTGATCACCACATCATCCAGCTTATCATTTACAAAAACACAAACAGCATCGCAGCCTGAGGCAAGATTCACAGTCTGCTTGTTTAAAGGCGCTTCGAAATATACCAGTTGTTGCGTAGTAACATATTTGTCAAAAAATTCCCGGTCGTAAGATTTTGTGGAGAAGAAAGCTGTTTTCATGGAAATGAGAGATATTTTGTTATTCGTAAATTTTCAATTAAGCAGAATTAATTTGCTCAACGAAAAAGGATTTAAAGGCACATTCAGTGCATACTATTTTACCATTCAATCAAGGGGATTGGCTGATGCCCGTTATAACAATGCATTATATTTGCAGCCAAAATTAAACAATCACATGTTCAACAAAAGAGTGAAGATAAAGGAATTGCTGGCCAATGATAATGTCAATTATGAAGCCACGGTAATGGGATGGGTACGCACATTTCGTAACAACCAGTTCATAGCACTCAATGATGGAAGCACCAATAATAATTTACAGGTAATGGCCTCATTGGGCATGCTGGATGACGCCACGTTAAAACGCATCACTACCGGCGCCTGCATTAAAGCAATTGGCGAGGTAATTCCTTCTTTAGGTAAGGGTCAGAAAGTTGAATTAAAAGCAACCTCGATAGAAATTTTAGGCGACAGTGACGCAGATAAATTTCCATTGCAACCAAAAAAACATAGCCTTGAATTTTTGCGGGAAATTGCTCACCTGCGTTTCAAGACAAACACTTTTAGTTCTATTTTCCGGGTGCGGCATTCGCTGGCTTACGCAGTTCATAAATTTTTTAATGATAGCGGCTTTGTGTACCTGCATACCCCAATTATTACTGCCAGTGATGCAGAAGGTGCCGGTGAAATGTTTCGGGTAACAACCTACCCGCTTGATGGGACTGCACCAAAGAATGAAGATGGCACCATCAATTACAAGGAAGATTTTTTTGGCCGTAGCACAAACCTTACCGTTAGTGGACAGTTGGAAGGCGAATTGGCTGCCATGGCCCTAAGTGATATCTACACATTCGGACCAACGTTTCGTGCGGAAAACAGTAACACAACAAGGCATCTTGCAGAGTTTTGGATGATAGAGCCGGAAGTGGCATTTAACGACCTGGAAGATAATATGAACCTCGCTGAAGCATTCATTAAATACATCATAAAGTTTGCCATCGATCACAACAAGGAGGATCTTGATTTTTTAGCACAACGCCTGGAAGAAGAAGAGAAACAAAAGCCGCAAATTGAGCGGTCTGAAATGGGTCTTCTCGAAAAACTGGATTTCGTTTTAAACAACGATTTTGAGCGGCTGACCTACACCGAAGCCATTGAAATTTTAAGAGAAAGTAATCACAATAAGAAAAAGAAATTTAAATACCTGATCGAAGAATGGGGAGCGGACTTGCAGAGTGAGCATGAGCGATACCTTGTAGAAAAGCATTTTAAGAAGCCAGTGATACTGATCAATTATCCCAAGGAGATCAAATCATTTTATATGCGGATGAATGACGACGGAAAAACGGTTGCAGCGATGGATATTCTGGCGCCTGGTATTGGTGAAATTGTTGGCGGTTCGCAAAGAGAAGAACGCCTTGATAAATTGCAGGAACGTATGAACGAAATGAATATTCCGGCAGAGGAATTGAACTGGTATCTTGATACAAGAAGATTTGGATCCTGCCCGCATGCAGGCTTTGGGCTTGGCTTTGAGCGGCTGGTACAATTTGTAACAGGCATGGGAAATATCAGGGACGTAATACCTTTTCCAAGGTTCCCAAAAAGCGCTGAATTTTAATCATAACACTTATCTATCAATTGGAGCTGAAAGGAACGTAAATAACCAAGACTGGTTTATCAACAGTTTTAAAGGGTATAACTTAGTTATACCTTTTTCGTGCAATAATTCTTTCCGTGAAATATTCTATCTTCCTTCCTGAATCAGAATTGATACATGAAAAATTTATTTGACACGGCAGCTTATAACGAAATTAAGTCCCGGCTTAATTCACTCAGTCCTCAATCCACAAGGATATGGGGGAAAATGGACGTGGCTCAAATGCTTGCACATTGCAAGGCTGCCTTTATGGTGCCGCTAAGCGATAAAAAATTGCCTCGGGCTTTCTTAGGCAGATTGGTTGGTTGGATAATCAAAGCGAAATTGTACGATGATGTACCCTGGAAGAAGAACCTTCCAACTGCACCTAATTTCATAATAAAGGATGTGAGAAATTTTGAGAATGAAAAGCAAGGACTGATCAACCTCGTAGATACTTTTTATAAGGCCGGCCCGGATGGAATCAGCAAGCATCCTCACCCGTTTTTTGGCAGTTTTACCCCTGAGCAATGGGGGCAAAGTATGTATAAACATTTAGACCATCACCTGCAACAGTTCGGCGCCTGACTCCTACTCATGTATACACAACACGGGTGTGTGGGTATGAAAGATCAGTTCTTTGGTATGACTGCGTTTAAATATCTTTTCAAGCAACCGGTGTTTTTTAGGAATCATCATTACCCAGTCGAGTTTCTCTTTGGCAATAAACCAGTTAATGCCATCTGTAATTTCCGCAGCCTCCACTGAATGATATTCTGCTTTTACTCCTTTTAATAATTCATCAAGCCTGTTAGTTTCGTTAAAAGGCATTTCAGATTTGTTGTGGTTATCTACATTTAGCACATGCAATTCCGCATGAAAATCGCTCACTATTTTTTTAAGTAATGTCACCGGAGTTTTTTCTCCAATCTCCCGGTAATCGCAGGCGAATCCAATCTTTCGCACAGGTATAAATTCGGCCTGGGGTGGAATTATAAGCAACGGGTACCTGAGATCATTAATGGCACGGATAGTATTGCTGCCAACGATCAGGCGGGCTAACGAATTTTTACCAGACAATCCTATTACCACCAGGTCAGGCTTTATTTCATCGCAAAAATTATTTAGGCCGAGTTGCAATACATTCATTTCAGTTTTGATGTGCATTGGTACTATCGTACGCAGCTTAGCTTTAGTGTTCTCCATTAATATTTCCAGCTCATGCTCCGCTGCTTTTTGCATTTCTGCAATATCTAATACCGGGTAAGCAAATTCACTTAAAGCGATAGGGATTTGATATGCATGATAAAGCCATACTTCAGCTCCATAAAAGGCGGCGAGGTTACCGGCAAATTCGGCGGCATTTGAGGAGGTAGGCGAAAAGTCGACCGGAACAATGATGTTTTTCATAACGATGTTTTATGTTTCAAATATATTTTTAAAACTACAGTATGAATATGATCTTCATCAGGTGCCGGATAAAAAATGGAAGCTTACAATTTCATCAATCGGCTTACCGCTTCTTCCAATGTAGCTTCTTTTTTAACGAAACAAAAACGAAGCACCTTATCTTCTTTTTCACTTGCATAAAATGCAGAAAGTGGTATTGTTACCACACGATATTCTTTTGTGAGCCTTAACGCAAATTCCCTTTCAGGCTCGTCTGTAATACCATCGTAACTATACAACTGAAAGTAGCTGCCATAAGATGGCATTGCCCTAAATTTTGTTTGCGACATAAGCATCATAAAATGATCCCGCTTTTTTTGTATCTCTGCTCCAAGCCGGAGATAAACATCTTTTTGCTTCATGAATTCGGCGAGGGCAAACTGCACGGGGCTGTGGCACGAAAAACAATTGAACTGGTGTACTTTCCTATACTCCTTCATTAATGCAGCAGGTGCAACACAATAGCCCAATTTCCACCCGGTACAATGATAAGTTTTACCAAAAGAAAAACAAACAAAACTGCGTTCCCGCAGATCGGGATAACGCAACATGCTTTCATGTTGTTTACCATCAAATACCAGGTGCTCATACACTTCATCGCTTAATATAAAAATACCGGTATCTTTTACTATCTCTCTTAATTGAGCAATATCATCTTTACCCAAAATACTGCCCGTAGGATTATGCGGCGTATTGAGCATGATCATTCGTGTACGGGGCGTTATCTTTTGTTTCACCAAACTCCAGTCAATGCTGTAGTCAGGAAAACTTAACTGCACCAATACAGGTGTAGCGCCATTGATCTCGATATTGGGGATATAGCTATCATAGCCAGGTTCAAATACGATCACTTCGTCGCCTGGGCGAAGTACCGTGGTGAGTGCGGTATAAATTGCATAGGTGCCGCCCGGGGTAACGGTAATGGTTTCATCGGGGTGTATCGCTGCACCATAAAGGCTTTCAATTTTTTCTGCAATGCGTTCTCTTAATGCTTGCAAGCCGTTCATGTGTACATACTGATTATGCCCCTTTTGCATGGCTTCGTCAACCAATGAGATCAACTCTTCACTCATCATAAAATCAGGGTAGCCCTGTCCAAGATTGATGGCCTGGTGTTGAGCTGCCAACACACTCATCTCAGTAAAAATGGTGGTACCAACGTCGGGTAATTTGCTTTTTATAAACGGCTCCAATTTGAGAATAATTGATCCTGGAACTTTATAATAATACTCCAGGCTGGTTAGAATTTACTTTCCGACAAGATATAGAAAGTCTAAATTACGAAAGATAGTATTACTGCTCGTTTGTTACCCAATGGCTAAGGCATTTTGCTTCGGTCCGCTCGATGGTTATGGTGCAATAAGACTTTTTAAAAATTTTGTTGCTACACTTTTTCCCACGTTAATTTTGAACCAGGCATTAGTGCGCATGGCAGCATCGTTGTGTCACAATACGTTCATCTTTTGTGCTGCTATTAAGCTTTTTTCCACCAATTAAATTAATATATAACCAGCGACTACATTCGCAAACGGAAATCATTTACATCTTACAACGCGGAAAGATGTAAGATAATTCCTTAACTTACTTTTTGCTAAAACAAACAAATACATGAAAAAAAATATCAGACTTATTGCCTTATCATTCTTGGTATTTTCCAGCCTATATGCGCAGGAAAAAGTGGATATGAATGCTGTCGGTAAAATAAAAAAGGAAGGCCTTGAGAATTCCAAAGTAATGGACATCGCTTTCCAGTTAACAGATGTAGCGGGACCAAGACTTACAAATTCGCCCGGCTACTTCAGAGCAGCAAATTGGGCAAAAAATGAACTGGCAAAATGGGGACTCACCAATACTGCACTCGAACCATGGGGCGACTTTGGTAAAGGTTGGGAACTGAAGCATTCATACATCGCCATGACTGAACCTTATTACCGGCCATTGATCGGGTTTCCAAAAACCTGGACAAAAGGCAGTGGTGGTTTACAAAATGCAGAAGTAATATTGGTAAAAGCAAATGATTCGCTGGCGCTTGATGGATACCGTGGCAAATTAAAAGGCAAGGTGGTACTACTTTACCGCACAGATACATTAAAACAAAGCTTTAAAGCAGATGCAAAAAGATATACGGATGAGGAGCTTGTAAAAATGGACAATGCTGCTCCGCCACCGCCTCCGGATACGGCAGACCAGCGCCGTCGCCGGGAACAATTTGCAAGAACCCGGGGTGCGGTTACCGTGGCTAACCAATTAAAAGAGATCGCTGATAAAGAGGGAGCGGTGGCCATTTTGAGCATGACAACACGTGGACACGATGGAACTGTATTTGTACAGGGCGGAGGCGCCTATGGTGACAAGGATCCGTCAAACGCATTGGACATTGCATTAGCAATGGAAGATTATATGAGCCTGGTACGATTAACAAACAGCGGCTACCCGGTAAAGTTAGCAGTAGATGTGCAGACCGAATTTATAAATAAAGATTTGAAAGGATACAACGTGATCGCCGAAATAAAAGGTACCGATCTTAGCAATGAACTGGTGATGCTTGGAGGGCATTTAGACAGTTGGCAGGGCGCTACCGGCGCAACTGATAATGCTGCGGGTTCGGCAGTAATGATGGAAGCGATCAGGATATTAAAACAATCCGGTTTGCAACCCCGGCGCACCATCCGCATTGCCTTGTGGAGCGGTGAAGAACAGGGACTGCTGGGCTCACGCAACTATGTAAAAAATCATTTCGCCGATCCTGCTACTATGAAGCTTCAACCCGATCATGAAAAAGTTTCCGCTTATTTTAACGTTGATAATGGTACCGGAAAAATAAGAGGCGTATACCTACAGGGCAATGAAAAAGTGCGACCTATATTTAAGCAATGGTTGGAGCCTTTTGCAGATTTCGGCGCAAAAACATTAACCATCAGCAACACAGGCGGCACCGATCACCTGGCCTTTGATGCAGTGGGTATTCCAGGCTTCCAGTTTATACAGGATGAAATAGAATACGATACCCGTACTCATCATTCCAACATGGATAGCTACGACCACCTCATTGCCACTGATCTCACGCAAGCCGCCACCATCGTTGCTGCATTTGTGTACAATGCTGCAAACCGGGACGAAAAATTACCGAGAAAGGATCTGCCAAAAGCAAGAGGAGAAGGACAAAGATAAATTTGCTGAACATATATTTAAAAGGCGGCCTCAGCATTTAGGGCGGCCTTTTCTTTGATGCTCCAGTATTCGAGCAACTGTATTCCAAAAAATGGTGTTAGTTTTTATATCTTGTTTCGATATCCTAACAATTAAAAAATTATATGCAATCAAGTACAGAGATCCGTTGGTTTTTTTATGAGCGAAAAGATATCATCGAAATCGAAAAATGGTTTGCCGGGTTTAATTTAAAATTAAGCGATGGTAAGTTTGATCGCCAGGATTATTATTTAAAACTTGCTGGAGTAACGAGCCTTGGGTTAAAGATAAGAGAGGCTAACAAAAATGATGAACGCAAATGGGTGGGAAAGCTGGAAGCAAAAGTCCTTGTGAGAGAACTTGATCTGCCATCCATAGCAAATGGTAATTCAGGAAATGCAAACCAATGGACAAAATTCAGCTTTAGCCTTCCCGCCGGTGAATCAACATTAACGGAGATATTAAGTGATCTTGCTTTAGGAGATAACGTTGTTGATCTCAATCATTGGATAAGAATGGACAAGGATCGAATACTTCTAATGTATGATCTGGAGAAAAAGGAATTGACAAAAAGCAACGAAAAAATCAACGAAGGCTGTGGTATTGAGTTAACGGCCCTGCAACTGGAAGGTGTTGTATATTATTCTTTCGGATTGGAAGCCTTTTCCGGTTCAGCCAGGCATCAACAAAATTTATTTGAAACGCTTAAGTATGTTCTAAACGAATTAAAAATAACTGGCTTATCAAAACAAAATTCATTGACTTACCCGGAATTTTTAACGACAAAAATATAGTTGCATTACTTGCAATTGATACTACTGTTAAGTTAAGAGTGAATTGTGAATTGTCAATTGTGAATGGTCAAAGATTCACCATTGCCCATTGACCATTCACAAATTGATCCGTCATTTTATTCTTAATGGTGCACTACCATCCAATGCCATAATCTTCACCGTTATTGGAACTACCACCCCAGAACGAGCCATGCTTCCAATCAAAGAAAATTGCATTGATAGGACCGCTAGTGCGGTCGCCAAAACTGAGTGTGTATCCTTTTTGTTTTAGCTCATTGCGAATAGAATCCGGCACCTTATTATTCAATAAAATATAACCAGGTTTCGGTATGCGGTCGGATATTTTAGATCCGCCAAGCGAAAGCCAAAGCTGATCCGTATTGATGTTCGGCGCTTCACAGGCTTGCTGAACGGTCATGTTAAACTCCACCATATTCAGGAAAAATTGCAGCAGGTTTTGATCCTGCGTATCACCGCCCTGTACTGCAAAAGCGAGAAATGGCTTTCCCTCTTTGAGCGCCATTGTGGGTGTTAAAGTAACCCTCGGCCGCTTGCCGGGCTCCACTACATTAAAGGGGTTAACAGCGCTATCTAAAACAAAACTCTGCATGCGCTGGCTCATTCCAATGCCGGTATTACCTGCTATCACTGCGGGCATCCATCCGCCGCTTGGCGTTATAGAAACCACCCAGCCTTCCTTGTCCGCAGCTTCCACAGAAGTGGTGCCACGCCAAAGTCTGTCATTATAAGCGACTTCATCCAAACTTTTACCAGATATTGAGGCTTCATTTTGCAGCATATCAGCTTCTGCTATTGCAAGACTATTTTCATTTGCTGATGTTTTATTATTTAGCGTGTTCTGGTCATGTTTTGGAACAGCGCCGCCCGGTTGCTTAATGGTGGTATCGGTATAGGCCGTACGCTGTTTTAACAATGCTATCCATGGATTTTGTTTTCCTTCAAAAGGATAAGGGTCACCAGGTCCGATACTGGGATCATTTTTATTGGCCAAAATTTGCGAGGCCCGTAATTTTGCATAGTCTTTACTAAGTAATCCTTTTATGGGTTCTTCCGGTGGAAAATTAGGATCACCATAATAAAAATCTCTGTCGGCAAAAGCAAGGTTCATCGCCTGGTAGATTGTATGGATATAAGCTGTGCTGTTAAACCCCATTTTCTTAAGATCAAAATTTTCCAGGATATTCAATGCTTGTAACAGTACCGGTCCCTGCGTCCATTGCTGTAGTTTATATACATCAATACCTTTGTAGTTTACCTTCATTGGTTCTTCTTCAACAGGCTTCCATTTAGCCAGGTCCTGCATGGTGACCAGTCCACCCTGTTCTTTACTGCCTCTCACAAATTCCTTCGCAATATCGCCTTTATAAAAGCGGTCGTAAGCGGCCATGATCGCCTGTTTGCGACTCTTCTTTTGTTTCAATGCATTTTGTTCCGCGGCTACCATTTTTGTAAGTGTCGCCAGTAAATCTTTTTGCACAAATATCTCTCCTGCCTCAGGCGCTTCTCTTTTTTCACCTGCATGCACCAAAAAGACTTTCTTGCTATATGGCCATTCATTGATCATTTTTTTTCCACGTTCCATGCTGTTGGCAGTTTGTGCATCGATCGGGTAACCAGCGGCCAACTGCATGGCAGGCGCCAACACTTCTTTTAAACTCATAGTGCCATATTCAGCCAGCATATAACACAAGCCACCCGCCGTGCCAGGTGTGGTAGCAGCAAGAGGCCCATACTCAGGAGGAAAATTATATCCCTTGCTTTTAAAGAATTCCACAGTGGCGCCCGTAGGAGCAACGCCCATTGCGTTGATAGCAATTACTTTTTTTGTTTTTGGATTGTAGATCAGCGCCTGTGTTTCGCCGCCCCAGCTTAACACATCCCACATGGTGCAGGTAGCCGCCAACATTGCACATGCCGCATCAACAGCGTTGCCTCCTTTTTGAAACACGATACTTCCCGCAGTAGCTGCCAATGGCTTGCCGGTAATTGCCATCCAGTTCTTTCCGTGCAATGGCGGCTTCTGTGTTGGCTGGGCAAAACTTTTATTTGCCGAGTATAAAAACAGCAGCAGGCAGATGGTTCGCTTCATACGATGAGTTTTCTTAAAGTTAAGAAAGATAGGCTATCAAAATATTGAAGTCGTGTTCAGAAAGGCATTTCGGAATCTATCATGTCAGCGATTTACTGAAAGGTTTTACATCAGGCATTGTCATTTTCATAACCGGATGATTGCGACGAATAGCATAATAAAAAAAAATTTTGGTCTGGGCTTTGGTTCGTTCATCAACATTGTTGCGTCGCCCTCTTGTACTGAAAAGCTTTGGGCATCTTTTCCCATTATTAATTTAGCTGGCACACTTTTAAAAACACAAAAAGGCATACTTGATTAATATAAAATCAAGTATGCTAGTGCTAATATCGAAGGACTGTAGTTGGGGGGATTACAGAGTTAAACAGGTTACACTACTTGAAATATGAAATATTAACCCTCACTGACCTCGCTGTTTTATTTTTTGTAGTTGTAGTAACTGCAAGGCACAAGGATTGCCAACTCTCTTTACCCTCCCGACACCCTTGCGCCAATAAAGGAGTCAGGAAGAAATGATTGGGGACCAGCCGCTGCCGTTCGTGTCTCTCGAATCACTCTTACATCATAAAAACTGAAATCTATTTATAAAAGATTGAAACGCCAGTTTAGCTAATGGAAAAAATCATTTATGCCTTCTAAGTGAACTCCCATAGCAAATTGGGAAACTCTTTTTTTCTGACCCGTACTATTGACAACAGGTGTATTCGTTAGTGCAAGCCGATTCCCGCCCCACTGCAATGTTGAATGAAAGGAGGTTAATAGCGTATTCGCTTGTAGTTACCCAGACGCATTCATTTGATTTGGCGTACCTATTGAGTAAATAAAAAAAAAGCGCAAGGATCGTCTTTAAAATTTCCCGTTCATACGATAAAAAATTATTAAAAGAAAACGATGAGGGGGCTTCAGCTAACCTTACTTTTTCTTATCTAAAAATACCAGGGCGCCTCCGGCAACAAGTGCAATAACACCTGCATACATCGGCCAGGCTACCGTCTTATTTTCTTTCTTATTGATCTCCAATGGACCAATATCGGCCACCTTTTTCTCCTGTGTAAAATTAAAACCTTTGTAACTATTCAGTCTATAAAAAAAGCCAAATTTGCATTACTATTTTTGAATTCTGAAAGTTATGCACATTGCTTTTATGTTAGCTAACAATTCATCGCTTTTTGGCACCGATTACACCCTTCTA
>JBDSAP010000171.1:0-3095 GCA_039922055.1 Ferruginibacter sp. | reverse complement strand
TATAGCTGCAATAAAAAAAATGCTCCTGGAGGGAGGTACGGAGAAAGCACTGTCAAACATGAAATTATTTTCAAAAAAACTTGAAATTTACCAGTTGAAGACCTTTTTGCTGCAATGTGGGTTAATGACGTTATCTCTTCGGTTAGTCTCCATCATCTCATGCTTTCTACTTAGTAGCTGCTTGCTCGGCGATATGTGCAGCAATACCATTGATTTCACAATGGTAAGCCCCGACGGAAAAAAGAAAATCGTGATGTTTGATCGCGATTGTGGAGCTACTACTGCTGGTTCAACTCAGATTTCTTTGCTTTCATCCTCAGAAAACCTTTCTAATATCAGCGGAAATATTTTTGTGTCAGATCGAGGTAATGTAAAAATGGAATGGCTTTCCAACAGGGAAATATTAATTACTTACCCCAGTGACTTGACAACATTCAATAAAATTGATTCGTTTTCTGACGTTCTAATTCGATATACCCTCGTTAAATGAAACGACGATTTTGATTCTTTCAAGAACGCAAACGTGAATTTTTCCGAGCTTAAAACAGTTGAGATTTCACTTGCGGGATGGTCATGGGGAAATACAATCTGGAACATTCAAATGAATGGAAAGGTTTCTATTAGTGAACATTCTGATTTAAAAAAAATAGTTGAAGCAATTAATAAAGCCAAATGCATTAGGCCTCCGCAATCAGTTCGTAATTCCTGGATGATGATAACTTTAAAGTTTGCTCATCATAGCGAACAACTTGTGTTGTCAAGAACAGAAAAGAATCAGTTCTATTTTTTTAATTGGAAAGGATTTTTATGATGGTGCTCACCTTGCAACAATCATGAGTGGTTATCTGAAGTAACTCTCAAAGTCATCAAAAGGGTTTCGTACAACACCGAGTAGCAAAAATGCCCCGATAACAGCTTTTATCTCGGGGTTCTTTTTTGGGACATTTCTTCTACTCGGATAAATGTTGGCTGAAGTTTGGTTTCACCAAGTTATGAGTTGTCTGTGTCTTGGACAATATTAAAAAACTACCAAAGTAAAATCTTGAGCTAATTCTTCCTTTCCGTTTTTATTTAAACACCAAATTCCTCCAATGGTAATTTTAAAAGGAGTCTTTGCTTTAAATATACCGTTAGTTTTAATCCAGTTCAAATTATTCGTTCCAATGGTTTGCATTAAAACACTTGGAAAGGATTCACCACCATAAAAATATGCTTCGGCTCTTAAAACTTTATAATCCTTATTGTCTAATAGGATAATATTTTCTTTAAATAAATCTGCTTTAGATATTGAGTCTAAACCTACTTTACTTATGTATGCCTTTATTGTGGTGGAAGCTTGTTGAGTCGTTTTTTGACTAAAACAGTTGGGAGTCATGAGAATGATAAAAAGAAACATCAAAAGTTCTTTATACATGAAGTGTTTGATTTAGGAAATATCTTAAATTTCAGCCAATGCACAGATTGCGCAATTGAAAATAATCTATTGAGGCAATCTATCCAAATAGACATGACTGACGATATTAACCTATCCTCGTGAATGAAGCACCTAATAGCTCTGGCTTTGATTTAATATTTAATTTATAAAAGGCCTGTTAAAGTAAGCAAGCCTCTCAATATGTCACACCACTATTTCAGCCACGGCCCTCCTAATATACGACCCATTTTTCTGCGTCTATTGTTTTTTCGAAATAGTATCATTACTATTGTTTTCCTTTCTTTATTAGTTTTCACCGTACAAAAACTCCTTTATGAAATTTTTAGTTATTGTTGCCTGCTTAATGCTGCACACAGCCTATTCAATTTCGCAGCCTGTAAAACAGCCAACTGGTGGAGGTAGCTACGACGAGTTTTTAAAAATAAAAGATGATATAAGTCCGGCGAAGCGGGCAGCCATCATACAACAATTACAGCGAAATGAAGTACAGTTGAGAAACAGGAAATTGCTTACCCGTTCGTTAAAGCCATTGGCCACTTTATTTGAATGGCCGCTGGTGCAGGCTCCGGGGTTTAATGATAACGGCTATTGCGGCATATCTAATTATATAGATAATAACCCCAGCTTTCCCAACCTGGTGTTGGATTACAATTGCGGCAACAGAACTTACGACCTGGCGTCGGGGTATAACCACAAGGGCACAGATATTTTTTTGTGGCCTTTTCCCTGGCAGAAAATGGCACTCAACGCGGTACAGATCATTGCCGCGGCGCCCGGTACCATCATCGGTAAAGAGGATGGCAACGACGATCAGAGTTGTGCCTTTTGCACCGTTGCCTGTAATTGGAATGCTGTGTATATTATGCACAGCGATGGCTCTGTTGCATGGTATGGTCACATGAAACTTGGGTCGCTCACCACAAAGCTGATAGGGCAAACCGTTAGTGCCGGTGAGTACCTGGGTGTAGTGGGTAGCTCTGGCAATTCTACCGGTCCGCATTTGCATTTTGAGGTATATACCAATAGCTCCTACACCCAATTGGTAGATCCCTGGGCCGGGCCCTGCAACTCCTTTAATGGCGCCACCAGTTGGTGGGCAAACCAGGAGCCGTATTATGTTTCTACGCTTGATAAACTTATGACACATTTTGCTGCTCCTGCAATGCCGGGATGCGCCGGCGGTGAAGCTGTAAATGGAAAGACCAATTTTGTAAATGGGGAAACCGTTTACGTGGGCAGCTATTATCGGGATCAGCAGGCGGGCCAACAGTCTGTGCACTCCGTTTACCGGCCAGACAATAGTTTGTACACAAGCTGGACCCAAAACTTTACCAACAACTACAATGCTTCTTACTGGTATTATACAGTTGTGCTGCCTAACGCTGCTGCTACGGGCCTATGGAAATACCAGGTTGCCTACATGGGCCAAACAGTGTTATCTACTTATTTTGGAGTAAATATTACCGGTTATACTTTTAACGGAAAAAACAACTGGTCCGATGCCGGCAACTGGAGCAACAACACAAAACCTCCGGCCATTCTTCCCGCCGGCAGCGAGATCATCATCAATCCTCTCGGAGCGGGAGAGTGTATTGTAGATCAGCCGCAAACCATTAGCGGCGGCGCTAAGCTTACCGTTGTCAGCGGTAAAAAATTAAAA
>JBDSAP010000170.1:0-19166 GCA_039922055.1 Ferruginibacter sp. | reverse complement strand
ACGGCTTTAAACTTCCCATCTTTTATGGGCACCACTTCATTGCCCCCGCTTATTGTTGTGCCAATGAAAGTTCCTTTGATAGTTTTAGTGAGCGAATCATAATCTGTAACCACAATGTTGGTAATGGCCCCGTATAACTTATAAGCAACTTCCCAGGCACAATTAACACACACACCGTTGTGACTGTAAGACCATGCATTGTCCTGGTCTGTTGTGAAAGAGCCGGTTTTAATACCAGTTGGAGGAAAAACAAAACTGATTTCAAAGCTGGTGTCGGCAGCGGTAATTGATTGCTGGCGTAAGGAAACTAATGTAGAGACAGGTGTAGTGGAATAATAGGTAGCATTAAAACTGCCGGTGTATGTTTTGCCATTGGAAGCATCCGTGTATTGCCAGGCATTGTCGGGCAGTTCGTTTGCTGGTGCTTCACTAACATAAACACTAACCGGGCAGCAACTTGTGTCGTAACAAACAGTAAAATCTGTATAGCCGGTATCAACAGGATTACCGGTGGGTTTTAAACGAACGGTTTGCAAGCCGGTGGCATTAAAAGTTCCCGAGCCAGCAAACTGAAATCCGTTTTGCAAATCAGTATTTATAAAATATGAACCAGTAACTGCTACATTAACCTGTAGTTCAATATAAGCGGTGTCGTTATTAAGGTTTGTATTTTTAAAAAAACTGCCATTAATTACAGAAGGCAGGCATGTTGCCTGTGCGTCTTTTAAAGTGTTAGCTGGTTTATATTCATAGCTATATTCTTTTGCGCAGCCTGCTGCAAACAACAATAAAATTGCAACGTATGTTTTAAATAGATATGCTTTCATATTCCCATCATAGCGGCATCATAAACTTGATGCAAGCTTTCATGATGAAATTAGTCAATTATAGCGAGTTTTCTTTCGCCTGATTCCCTGTACTGGCGCAAGGGTGTCGGGAGGCTAATGAGTGTTGGCAATCCTTGTGCCTTGGTAGAGTGTAACAAATTAAAAGAGCAGAAGCCACTAATTGTAAAAAGCTGGTGGTTTTTTATGTATTTAAACGCTACAGATAAGTAACAAAAAGATTAACGAACGGCACAGGAACCATTGCTCATTGCAATGCCCCATTCCTCCGCCTACTGGAGTTGAAAAAAGGGCCGAAGAAAAAAATGATATGCCCGTATCGTTCTTTTGTCAGGATGCAGCAGGATGGTTGAAAAAATATTATTGGCTAAATTGCATATTTCATTTGTAGAATTACCAGTATTTTTTAGCATACCTGGTAATTCGATTAAGAAGCTGGTTGAAAATTTTGCTACGGACTATAAAAACGATTGCCTGATGACGTCTAAAAAAAGGATGTTCCTTAACTGTATTTCATTTTTTTGTGTTGCTATTTTTATGCACGGCTGTGCAACAGCACAAAAACTCCCCGGTAAAAATAAGGTGCTGCCTGTATTACAAAAGGCTAATGCCTATTTTATGAACAAGTGGCCCGACCCTGCAAAGCCAATACATGTACCATCCCGCAATAGAACATGGCCAAGCCATATCTGGACAGGGGCCGTGTATTATGAAGGCCTGATGGCGTTATATAGCGTTGATAAAAAGCAGGCTTATTACGATTATGCGGTTGACTGGAGTGCTAAACATAACTGGGCTTTGCGTGATGGCATAAAAACCCGCAATGGCGATAACCAGGCCTGCGGACAAACCTATATCGACCTGTACCTGTTGGATAAAAAGCCAGAACGGATCGACAGTATAAAAGCATCGATAGATATGATGATGCAATCTCAAAAAATTGATGACTGGCATTGGATTGATGCTATACAAATGGCCATGCCCGTGTTTACTAAATTAGGCGTTATCTACAAGGATACCGCTTACTTCCATCGCATGTACCAGATGTATGCCTATACTAAATACAAGCAGGGAGATAGTGGTTTGTACAATGCCGCAGATGGTTTGTGGTGGCGCGATAAGGATTTTGATCCGCCCTATAAAGAGCCAAACGGAAAAAATTGTTACTGGAGTCGCGGCAACGGTTGGGTAGTAGCTGCCCTGGTTAGGGTGTTAACCGGCTTGCCAAAAAATGATACTCATAGAGATGAATACATTTCCGACTTTAAAGCTATGATGAATGCTTTGGTGCCACTGCAACGCACCGATGGTTATTGGAATGTTAGCCTGCACGACTCTACCAACTTTGGCGGCAAAGAATTAACGGGTACCTCTCTTTTTATTTATGGCATGGCCTGGGGTATCAATAACGGGTTGCTTGATAAGAAGAAGTACCTGCCGGTTGTGGCTAAATCATGGAACGCAATGGTCAAAGAAAGTGTACATGAAAACGGATTTTTAGGTTATGTGCAGGGTACCGGAAAAGAACCAAAAGAGTCGCAACCGGTAACGTATACACGTGAACCCGATTTTGAAGACTTTGGTCTTGGCTGCTTTTTACTGGCAGGCAGCGAGGTGTACAAATTGGCAAAATAGAAAAATAAATATCTCTTTCTCATCTTCGATAATATTTTAAAAACTGCCCGCATCACGACAGTTTAATTCATCAGTAAACGGCCTATCTAAAAGTAAATAAAATGAAGCAGCTATTTTTATACACGTTATTATCGTTTGTGTTACATACTTACGCCTCTGCTCAGTCCCAAAAGCTGGAGTGGGTAAGTAAAGTGGGCGCTAAAGAGTTTTTCTCCGGAGATAAAATATACCTGGTAAAGGCTACCAGCGATACCGGCAAAGTAATCACAAAAAACATTCAGAAAGCCATTGATGAATGTGCGGCGAAAGGTGGTGGCATCGTGGCTTTTAAACCGGGGGTATATGTTACGGGCGCTGTTTTTATTAAGTCTGGCGTGCATTTAAAAATAGACAAAGGTGTGGTGATCCTGGGCTCTCAAAATTTTAATGATTACCCCGATATTGACACCCGGATTGCTGGTATTGAAATGAAGTGGCCGGCGGCATTAATTAATTTAATTGATGTAAAGAATGCAGCCCTTTCCGGCGATGGAATTGTAAATGCAAGGGGTAGATTTTGCTGGGATAAATATTGGGAAACCAGGAAAGAGTATGATAAGAAAGGGTTGCGCTGGATAGTAGATTATGATGTAAAAAGAATACGCACAGTATTGGTTCAAAACTCATCTGATGTTACCCTGAAAGGTTTAACGTTTAAAAATGCCGGCTTCTGGACAGTGCAGTTATTATACTCTCATCACCTTACAGTGGATGGTGTAATAATAAAAAATAATGAAGATGGCAGCGGGCCGAGTACAGACGGGATTGATGTGGATTCTTCGGCATGGGTGATGATTATGAATTGTGATATTGATTGCAATGATGATAATTTTTGTTTAAAGGCAGGAAGGGATTGGGACGGCCTTCGGGTAAACAGGCCTACCGAATATGTGGTGATAAAAAAATGTCTTGCCCGCAGGGGAGCAGGCCTGGTTACCCTCGGCAGTGAAACTTCCGGTGGCATCCGGCATGTGCTCGCCACCGAACTTACTGCAAAAAATACCGACAATGGCCTGCGTATAAAATCTGCCACTACAAGAGGTGGAACGCTGGAAGATATTTACTTTGAAAACTCTATACTGGATTCTGTGAAGAACATATTTCAGTTTAACTTAAACTGGTACCCGGCCTATAGTTATTCAACACTGCCGGCGGGTTACACCTACGAAACCATTCCAGCCCATTGGAAATCGATGTTGCAAAAAGTAGAGCCTGCTGAAAAAGGTATTCCTTATGCAAAGGATTTTTACATCCGTAATATAAAAGCAACCAATGGCATCAATGCGTTTGTAGCAAATGGCCTGGAGCAATCACTCATCAGTAATTTTAATTTTACTGATTGCCTTCTGTCGTCGGTAAACATTGGTAACATGGAGTTTACCAGTAATTGGAAGTTTAATAATGTGGTGTATAGCGCCGTAAAAAAACAACCGGAAAAAAAGGTTGAGGAAGAACCAGCTAACAATGAACGCATGAAAAATTAGTTTCAACAATTAAGCAAAACACATTCAATAACCGCTATTAGCAACTTCCTTTATGCATTTAATAAAATTTGTTTTGATTGCCATCTTTTTGTTTCCGTTGTCTTTTTCTGCTAACCAGCATAAGAAACCGGTTTTGTACATCATTGGAGATTCAACAGTAAAAAATGGTGATGGCAAAAACAACAATGTGTTGCAAGGCTGGGGCAGTTTTATAGATGAGTTTTTTGACACTGCAAAAATCAGCGTGCAAAATCATGCTATTGGCGGCCGCAGCAGCCGAACGTTTATAAGCGATGGAAGGTGGGACAGGATTTTAGCAAACCTGCAAAAAGGTGATTATGTGATCATGCAATTCGGCCACAATGATGCCGGCGCTTTGGATGATACTTCAAGAGCCAGGGGAACCATAAAAGGAATTGGCGTGGACAGCATTAAAATTTACAATCCTATTTTAAAGAAAGAAGAGCAGGTGCATACCTACGGTTGGTACCTGGGAAAATATATTGAAGATGCAAAATCAAAAGGTGCGATCTCGATTGTTTGTTCACCCATTCCACGCAACGATTGGAAGGATGGTAAAGTGCTTCGCAGTAATGATGGTTATGCTTTATGGGCCAGGCAAGTTGCTGAAAATAACGGCGCTTACTTTATCGATTTAAACAACAAACTGGCGGATGAATATGAAAATATTGGTATGGAAAAAACGGGCTCATTTTTCCCAAAAGAGCATACTCATACCAATAAAGAAGGCGCGGTATTCAACGCCGGTATAGTAGTACAAAATGTTAAGAGCCTTAGAAAATGTAAATTAAAAAAGTTTTTAAAAGATTGAGAGGCTGTTTGAGTTATTTATTTTTGGTACCAGCTTTAGTTCTTTGTGGCATCATCGTTGTGTCACTCTCTTGTACGGCATACCTTTTTTGAACTTTAATTATGTAATAGAATAAATATTTTATTTAACTCAAACAGCTTCTGAATGAATGTATATGCTTGTTCATAAAAAAAGTTCCCTTTGTTTACTGCTCACAATTGGTGCAATGTATCTTTTTGCGCAACCAATTAACCGGATGCAATTGGTGGAGCGCCACACAATCGTCAATACCAAAGTGGATTCACTTTCCTCTTTGTCGGTAGGCAATGGCAGCTTTACTTTTACTGCGGATATTACCGGTTTACAATCCTTTCCCGATACTTATGCCAAAGGCGTTCCATTGGGTACGCAGAGCGAATGGGGGTGGCATAGTTTTCCAAATACAAAGCAATATGCATTTGAAGATGCTTTAAAAACCTATCACCTGAATGGCAGGGATGTTCAGTATGCGGTGCAATGGAACAGCCCGGAGAAACATAAAAACGCTGCTAACTATTTCCGTGAAAATTTACACCGGCTGCAATTAGGCAATATCGGTTTGGAAATAATTAAAACCGATGGAACGCTCTTTACAATGCAGGATGTTAAAGATATCCGGCAAACCTTAAACATGTGGACTGGTGAAATACATTCAACATTCAAGGTTGAAAATGTTCCGGTAGAAGTAATCACTTTTTGTCACCAGCAGCAGGATGCAATCTCCATAAAAATTATCTCTCCTTTTATCAGGGCCAATAAATTGAGTGTGCGTCTGCGGTTGCCATATCCAACCGGAGGCTGGTCAGATGTTGGTAATAATTGGAGTAACGAAGACAAGCATTCATCCAAGATAATTGCTAATAGTAACAACCAGGTTGTTATTCAACATATATTAGATACCAATAATTATTTCATTAGCACACAATGGAAAGGGAAGGCAACCGTAGCCGAAAAGCGTGCACATTATTTTACGGTTACACCTTCCGCTGCCGATAATTTTGAAATAACATTTCGTTTTGATGAAAGACGTAGCAACACACCGTTGCCTGCTTTCACCGCCACTAAAGCCAACAACCAACAGCAATGGGCCAGCTTTTGGAAATCAGGCGGGGCGATAGATTTCAGTGGCAGCATTGATGAGCGGGCAAAGGAACTGGAACGCCGGGTTGTTCTTTCACAATACCTTACTAAAATTCAATGCAGCGGCAACAATCCTCCGCAGGAAACCGGTTTAACTTACAATAGCTGGTATGGGAAACCGCATATTGAAATGCATTGGTGGCACGCCATTCACTTTGCGTTATGGGGCAGGATTGATCTGATGGAAAAAAGCCTTGACTGGTACCAGCGTGTTGCGCCAACAGCAAAAGGCATTGCGCAACGCCAGGGCTACCAGGGAGTGCGCTGGCAAAAAATGACTGACAATGATGGGAGGGAAGTGCCTTCATCTATCGGTGCTTTTTTAATCTGGCAACAGCCTCATTATATTTATTTTGCGGAGTTGGTGTATCGCCAAAAAAGCAATTTGCAAACGCTGAAAAAATATAAGGACCTTGTTTTTGCCACTGCGGATTTCATGGCATCTTTTGCCAGGTTCGATTCAACCTCCCGAAAATATGTTTTAGGCAAAGGTGTTATTGCAGCCCAGGAGCGGTTTAAAGCAGAGGAAACATTTAACCCAACGTACGAGTTGGTGTATTGGCATTGGGCGCTTTCAACAGCCAGTAAATGGCGGGCAAGATTGAACCTGCCACGCAACAAAAAATGGGAGACAATACTGAAGGATCTTTCTCCATTACCGGTTCAAAATAATAAATACCTGTTTACGGAAAGCGCTACCGATTCGTATACAAATCCGGAATTTAAAACCGATCACCCTTCTGTTTTTGGCGCTCTCGGCATGTTGCCAAAAACCAATATGGTTGATACCATCATCATGCGCAATACTTTTAACTGGATATGGGATAACTGGAGCTGGAAGGATACCTGGGGCTGGGATTTTCCTTTGACCGCCATGACTGCAACACGGTTAGGCCTACCCGAAAAAAGTATAGCCGCTTTGCTGATGCCAATTACCACCAACACCTACTTACCCAACGGGCATAATTACCAGGATGAAAGGCTAACGATTTACCTGCCCGGAAATGGCGGTTTGCTTGCAGCAATTGCCATGATGTGCGGTGGTTATGATGGAAGCTCCGCTAACAATCCCGGTATACCGAAAGATGGTAAATGGAAAGTAAGATGGGAGGGCTTAAAACGAATGCCTTAGCGCATTATAAGGTCTGCACGTAATTTTTACGATAGGCGCAGGCATGAGGCGTGGATAGTTGGCTAGGTTGCTGTGCCGGGTAAATATTAATGCTGTGTTGTAAGAGGTAACAAACAAAAGAATTCACGAATGGCTCAGGAACCAGTGATCCATTGCTATGCTTATGGGAATTCATAAGCTCATTCCCACACCCGAAAGCCGCAATGTAAGCATATAACCTTTTTGCTTACTTTAGCAACGTCTAAAATAATTGTCTATGAAAATTAAAAACGTGGTATACCATCCGCTGGTAACCATTTTTATTTTTATCTCCCTCCCTGCTACAATTTTTGCACAGAAAATAACAGACACCATTTTTTATAACAGTAACTGGCAGATCTGTGAAAAGTCTATTGCGGCTAATTACAGAATAGGGACACTCGCCATTGATTCATTTTGGTTTTATACCGGTAAGGTAACAGATTACAGCATTACTGATACCTTACTGATGGAAGGCCAGTATACAGAATACGGATTCAAAACAGGGCTGTTCAAATTTTATTTTCCCGATGGCAAACTGAAAATGATAGGCAGATATGAAAACGATAAAATGAGAGGCCCCTGGCAATGGTATTATGACAATGGAAGCATACGAGCCATCATTAATCTTGATGGTGATGAGAAGGATTTTAAGTTTGTTCAATTTACAACCCGGGAAGGAAAAAATACTTTGCAAAATGGAACCGGTGATTTTGAATGGTTTACAGGCTCAAAAAAAATAACTAGGCCGGGAAAGAAGGTGATTGGTAAATTTTTAAATGGTAAAAGATCAGGTATCTGGAGATATTACCAGCTAAGCAACGGGCCTGACGATTTGCTTATATTTAGAGAAAAATACGACGATGATGGTATTTATAAAAAAACCATCTTGTCGGGCGATTATTATAAGTCGGGCAATTTTACTGCGCAGAATCCCCATAGCATTTATACAGATTATAACTTTGAGCCCTCGAAAATTTTCGTTACCGAGCGTATGGGGTACGATGATTTTTTTCGCAAGGATGACGATTCAACAAGTGCTCTTGCGCTTAAAAAATATTTGATAAACCGTAAAGCTGCTGAAATAATTGTAAAGGATAGCACATTTGAAAAGGCGTTGTTATTCGTAATTCATACACTGGAGAATAACAAGAGCCGGCTTGGCTATCAGAAAAAGGAAATTGACGGCAGTATTGAATTTAAGATTGGTGATAAAGGCTATCCTGAAGATATTACGGTTGCAGGAAAAGGGATCACTGATAAGGAAAAGGAGTTTATTATTTTTCTGCTTAGTAAGTTTCACAATATTGAAATGCCGGGTTCAGAATCAGTAGCCATTGAAGGTTACCATACCATTTACCTGTATTCTGTCAACCTGAAGGAGTTTATGCCGGCTTCCATAAAAGACCTTGTGACCAACGATTTATTTTTTTCGACTTTAACAAAAGATATGTTTATGTCACTAATGAGAGCCTCGAAGAAAAAATTGAAAAAATACATCAGGGAACAGTATTCTTTTTATTGGTGAGTATAAAAAAAAATCATTTAACATAACGCAACATTACCGACTACTGTGCCGTGTAGTTATTAATGTTGTGTTGTAAAAAACGGTATCAAACAAAAGAATTAACGAACGGCAGGAACCCTTGCTCATTGCTATTTCTCATCCTGCGCCTACGAGGATGCAACAATTGAAGTTATTAGTGGAGGTACAGGAAATGCAGAAAATAATAATTGAAAAGATACCATGAGGAAAGAAAATATAAAATCTTTATTAGTGGGAATCCCATTTTTCATATTGATTTTTGGAGGCTCTTATTTTTGGAGGCAATATCGAGATAAAGATATTACTGGCAACTCTAAATATGTAATTGGGTATATAACGAAAAAAACAGGCTCACTAACAAGTGGGGAACAATGGCATTATGAATTTAAATATCACAATACTCTTTATAAGGCATATCGTTCAACCCATGTGGATTACAATGTTCATTTAGGCGATTGTTTTTTAGTGAATTTTTCGAGCAAAGATCCTAATCATTGTAAAATTCTTTATCAATATAAACTGAATGGAAATAATCTCAATTACATGGATAGCGTGTGGGATACAATACCTAAAAGTTTATTACGTAACAGTTTTAAAACCGAATAATTGCATGTCTCTAAATAAGGACAGATCTATTCAAAGTTTAGTTGCAGGGATGAGGCGTAGGTTGGTGGTTGGGTTCCAATAGGCGCAGGAATGAAGCGTGGGCGATGAAAGCTTTCCTGCGCCATGTAATTATCAATGTTGTGTTATAAAAAAGGTAACAAACAAAATGAAGTTAACGAATGGCTCAAGAACCATTGCTCATTGCAATAGGTCCTGCGCCTACGGGAGAAACTGCTCTTTAAATCTTTCAAGGTTTTGTCTTTATATATTAAGTGCCACCCAAATCTGCAAAGCAGAAAAAACTACACAAAATCGCAACCTCCCCGGCTGGAGCCGCAAACTCTGGGAGAGATTGCCCGGAAGGAAAGGTTTACCTTTTAATTTTTTTAATTACCTTTCTATGGTCTTAACCACCATAAGAAATAAACTCATGTTGTTAGCAAAAAAATACTTTCTGACGCTGGGGATTTTGCTATCAGTCGGCCAATACATCCATGCTCAGGAACGCCGTTTTGAGACGATCAACATATCAAATACCTGGAACGAGCCAAAAAATAAAGTAAAAAAATATACGGTCAGGAATGGCTTACCGCTCAAAGCAATTAATGCCATCACCCAGGACAAGGATGGGCTGATTTGGCTTGCCTCTGAAAATGGCTTAGCACGATTCGATGGCAATTCCTTTAAGTTATTTAAAAACGATTTGGCCAATCCTAATAGTCTTTCAACAACGCATATTCATAGTGTGTTCACCGATTCGGAGGGCGTTGTTTGGGTATGTACTTCTAACGGACTAAATCGCTTTGATCCGAAAACCGAAAGATTTTTTCATTACAAACATCAGGCTACTGACACCAATTCGTTGGTTGGAGACAATGTAGAGAATGTAGCAGAAAGCGCAGGTGGTAATTTATGGATCGCTTCTATCGGGGCTGGCCTTACTTATTTTGATAAAAAGAAAGGGAGGTTTATTCAATATTCCTACCATAACCTGCCTGGCTTGTCGAGCCTGGAAGTGATACGCATTTACGAAGACCGCCTGGGTTTGTTATGGGTGGGCACGCTGGGCGGCGGTATGGATGTATTTAAAACCGTTAATGGTATTGTAATCAAAAAAATGGAGGAACTCTCCTTAAAGAATGTATTGCCAACTGTATTGCCTTCACTCAATGTCAGGAGCTTCTGTCCCGATCACATGGGCAATATGTGGATTGGCACTTCCGCAGGATTGGTTTTCTACAATCGGGAACGGAACAACTTGCAGTACCTTGATAAACACAATAGCGCCTTGCGTAATAATAGTATCCAATCACTTTGTGAAGATAGTTTGCAAAATCTTTGGATTGGAGTGGAGGATAAAGGGTTGCATCGGATTGCCCTGAAAGACTTCGACGGACAATCACTTACCAAGGTTTCCATTGAACATTCACAAACTACCGGAGAAGATTACAGTACCTATAAATATACCATTGCCGCTATTTACCAGGACCGGGACCACAACCTGTGGTTAGCAACCAGCAGTGATGGCGCACAGATGATCAGCAGCGTTAAAGAGAAGTTTGTCCGTATTCAGCGAATGCAGACTGGTGAAAACGAAGGAGTTTATTTGCGGTTTTGGGGTATGTGCAGTGATAAGGAAGGCAATCTGTGGCTGGGCACTGATGGTGATGGCATCTACAAGTACAATAATCGCGGCGACCTGCTCAAACACTATTACGCAGATGGAAAAAAGGGCAGTTTAACGGGTAACGCTATTTTATCGGCGTTTCGGGATCATAGCAATACGCTTTGGTTTGGCACTTATGCCCATGGCTTATTTCGCTATGATGAAAAAACAGCCACTTTCATTAACTACAAGCACGATACGGCCAATAAGGCAAGCTTAGGAAACAATGATGTACGCGTCATTTTTGAGGATAGCCGGCACAACTTATGGGTTGGTTGCAACGGAGGAGGCGTAAATCTACTTGATAAGGAAACTAAAACATTTACCAGGTATGCTTCCAGAAACAGTAAATACAGTATAGGAAATATAAGGGCTATTATTGAAGATAAAAGAGGGGGGATTCTGGTTGGTTGTCATGGTGAAGGCGTTCATTACTTTGATCCGGTGAAGAAGAGCTTTCAACCGTATTTTAAAAGTTCGGAGAGCATACATTCTCTTACCAGTATTGTATATGCGATCCACCTCGACAAAGATGGAAAATTGTGGATGGGCACGGAAGGCGCGGGTTTAATTAGTTATGACCCGGCTAAGCGAACAACACAACAGTTTAATGAGAAAAATGGTTTGGGTGGCAATTCGGCTTATGCCTTGCTGGCCGATTCAACGGGCAGCCTCTGGATGAGTACAAATACCGGGGTATCTAAATGGGACCGGAACAAGAACAAATTTTACAACTATGATGCCTCCGACGGATTGCAGATCGGGCAATTTAATTCAAGTTCTTTTCTATATGACAATACATCCGGCCTATTAGGTTTTGCCGGAACGGAAGGTGTTACCATTTTTAATCCAGGTATGGTAAAGCAAAACCTGCAGCAGCCCAAGGTGATGATTACCGGTTTACAGGTGTTTAACAAACCAGTGGAAGTAAACTCGGCCGCCCGGCAAGAAGTTGAATTACCGCAGGCAATCAATCACACCACAGAAATCACATTGAAGCACAATCAGTCCGTTTTTACTTTCGAGTTTACGGCCCTGAATTATGCCTATCCTGAAAAATGTAAATATGCGTATAAAATGGAGGGGTTTGATGAAAGCTGGAATTACATTGGTTCTCAGCGAACGGCTACTTATACCAACCTGGATGCGGACAATTACACTTTTAGGGTAAAGGCAAGTAACGAAGATGGAATATGGAATGAAGACGGCGCCTCCATAAAAATTCATATCACTCCTCCTTTTTGGCTTACCTGGTGGTTTATGGTTGCGGTAGCCTTGTTGATAGCAGGGAGCATTGTTGGTTTTTATTGGATTCGTATTAGCAGTGTACAAAAACAGAAAGTACTGCTGGAGCAAAAAGTGAGTGCGCAAACAATTCAACTGGTACAAGTAAATGAAGAAGAACGTAAAGCCCGCATAGAAGCGGAGCAAGCCCGGACCGAGTCGGATATTGCAAGACATGAAACACATTATGCCAATGAAGAATTGAAAATAAAAAATAAAGAGGTGGGACAGTTTGCCTATGTGGCATCTCATGATTTGCAGGAACCCCTTAGAACTATCGCTGGTTTTGCAGATCTGTTACACAAACAATACCACGGAAAGATTGATGAAAAGGCGGATAAATACCTGGACTTTATTTCAGATGCTACAACCAGGATGAAGACACTGATAAAAGATCTGTTGGATTTTTCGAGGCTTGGAAAAAATGTGGAATTAAAAAAGGTTGATTGCAATATCGTCGTTGAGAATATGATGGCGGATATTATGGCGGCCACACAGGAAGCGAAGGCTAGCATTCAATATACCCAACTACCTGTAATTGTTGGCTATCCCACAGAGCTCAAACTGCTTTTTCAAAACCTCGTAGTCAATGCAATAAAATTTCGTAAGAAGGATGTAAACCCTCAAATAGAAATTTCGGCCCAAAAAAAGGAGGGGTATTGGGAATTTGCCGTAAGCGACAATTGCATTGGCATAGAGATGCAGCACAGTGATAGAATATTTAATATTTTCCAACGGCTGCATACCCGGTCGGAGTATGAGGGATCAGGTATTGGATTATCGCATTGTAAAAAAATAGTGGAACTACATCACGGAAAAATCTGGATGGAATCTACACCGGGAGAAGGAACTACTTTTTATTTTACCCTGCTAATTCACAAGGACCAGCTATTAGACCATGCAGACGAAGAAAATAAAGCTCATTGATGATAATGGCAGAAGAGATATAAAGGTCACCGGAGTTGGTGCATTAAAACGAATGACCTGATTGGTTAAGCGTGCACATTTAGCTTGTTTTGCAAGAGTGTTCTTGGGGTGTTGTTGGTACGCATGGCACATTGGGTTGGCGGCCTGCCAACAAAAGCGGAGGCTGTGTGAAATGATCTATGCCTCTACCATATTTACAAAAAGTTATAGCTGTGTTTAACGGCAGAAGAATGCGACAGCGCTTAGTGCCACGAACCGGGACTGAACAATAATTAATTTATTGTTTTCACCGGACCTACCGTTCTCGAAACTTTACTCTTTGAAGTTGCACTTTGCTTTAAATTGAATCCATTTGCCCTGCCTGCGGGACAATAATAATCCAATGCATCCAGCGCTGCATCATAACTAAGATCATATTCCAATACGTTTCCCCTGGTGACCAGATTTGCAGTATAATTATACAAATCCCTGGTACCATAAGCGCCAAGATTTCCATATACCACATCCCCCTGATAGATCCTTAATCCATTAAGGTTTTCAACAACAGTATATCCATAATTTGTTTCTACTACATATATCCCACAATAGTTGCCGCTATATATCACTTCGCCACTCTCCTGCGAAAGCCAGTATGGGTTGTCATCATATACTACTCTTTCTTTAGAGCAACTGGTAAATAAAAGGGCAACCAAAACTGCTGCAATTGAATAGGTGAAAATCTTTTTCATGGTGCTAATTTTTTTATGATCAATGATTACAACAATGAGACGATGAACGGAGGGCTGAGTTTCAATACAACTTGTTAAAATACAAAGTTGCCACAGCAGCGGAGCTCAAGGGAAAGATATTCAGATTAATACATCAAAGGGCACACTCCATAGGCACAGGTCTCCTGACCTGTTGCCCATTCGTCACTACTACCTTCATTAAAATTCACTCCAAAATACAAGGTCAAGAAATCCTTTATCCTTTATCAAATAATCAATCGCACTGCTATACTTCCTATGCCATGGTTCATTACACGGCCCGCTGTTACAGGATTCCAATGCAGGTAGTTGAGCCTTTGATTGAATAGCAAATCTGTCGGGCAGTACCGGATGATTTTCATGCTGCCAAAACTTAAACCGCTGATTACTGCTGCGTTTTTGCCTTCCGCTGTCCTGTGGAGGGAGGGTATTTGATATTATAGCCTTAAAATAAATAAAAAGGAAAGGAAAGTAAGCTTTTTTAAAAAGAAAATAAATATAACAAGTAAATAACCATAAAATTATAATTTGACGTAAATGGATACTGTAAAATAAATTATTATGGTTTCATAATCTTGCATTATTTTTACTATTCCTTTAATTAACATATTAAAATCCTTTAAAATGGTCAAATTTAATTTTTTAATCAATTCGTTAGGTGCGAAAATCGTTAGAAATGGTAATTTAAATCAAACCTCCTGGTTTGTATTTCTTGCATTTTTCATTTGTGTGATAACATTGGGTCCCGGGTGTTTCTCGAAGGAACACTATGAGCCCAAAAAGCAGGAGAAGCCCCTTACTCACGAAAGTAAAAATTGGCAAAAAAAGCATCCTGAATGGATTTTCTCCGATGACTTTGAGTCTGTTGCACCAGTGGTTAACCAGGCAAGGTATTTTGAATACAATGATAATTCCGGAGACTTTGTGCCTACAAATAGTGTAGGAGTAAATTCTTCACGTGGAATGAGGGTAAAATGGGAAAAAGGCGAAGTAGAAGCCGGAAATCTAAAATTGGGGTTTGGAAGAGTGCCGGATGCATACATGGATAAAGGAATACGAAATACAGAGAATTTTCGGGAAGTTTACTACCGAATGTATATGAAAATGGGAGAAGGGTGGGAGGGTAATCCTTACAAGCATTCAAGAGCCACGGTATTTAGTGGTTCGGACTGGTCGCAAGCGATGATTGCCCATATTTGGCAGAACGCGACCGATGGATTAGCTATGGACCCGGCATCGGGCACGGATGCTGCGGGAAATGTAGTCACACAAGGATATAATGATTTCGCTAATCTCACCTGGTTAGGAGCCAAAAGCGGTACAACTCCTATTTTCAGTTCAGAAAATGCCGGAAAATGGTTTTGTATTGAAGTACACGTCAAGCTCAATGATCCGGGTCAATCAAATGGTATACAGGAGTTCTGGATCAATGGCGTACTACAGGCTAAGAGCAACAACCTGAATTTTACAAAAACATATACTGAGTATGGGATCAATGCTATATTTTTTGAGAACTATTGGAACAGCGGCTCACTCAAAAATCAGGAACGATATATAGATAATATTGTGGTGTCTACTAAGAGGATCGGTTTTTAAATCATAGGCAATTTTTATTTCCTGGTGTCGGCCGGATAATGAGCGTTGGCAATCCTTGTGCCTTAGTAGAGTGAAATAAATTAAAAGAGCGAAAACCATCAGTTGTAAAGCTGGTGGTTTTTTATGCCTCTTGCAAAAACAGTAGAGAGATTACCAAATAGATGCCGGAGTTGGAAACGTTAACTAACCAGCATAATAAACATCACCGCCCGGGTAACACATCTTGATATCGCAAATTGCAACTTCAATAATTAACGAATGGCGCAGAAACCATTACTCATTGCAATGGTTCCTGCGCCTATGGGAGAAACTGCTCTTTAAGAAGCTGTTTGAGTTAATTTTCTCTAATTGGTTATATGGTCTAAAATGTTGCCATTATGTATACCGATGAAAGGATTGTGACACAACAATGATGCTATGAAAAACTTCCGCTGGTATTCAAAATCAATAACTCAAACAGCTCTTTAAATCTTTCAGCGTTTTGTCTGCATATTTTAAAATGCCTCCCCACATCCGCAAGGCAGAAAACTACTTTTAATTTTTATCACTAAGAGGTAATCTGTATCCAATACCTTTTGATACGGGTTGATTCCATTCATCAGGTTGCAGGTACTTGCCTGTGTTAGCGGGTTCTTTTTTCACCACGTTTGTTGAAGGATGCTTCTGCATGTATTTGTCATTACGTACGCCTGTTACCTGCCAGCTTACTTCTACATTGGGCTGGTTGGTTTGAATGACGAATTGGTTACCATTTATTTTTTTCTGCACCATCGCCTGCGCAAATGAGCCGAGCACGGTGAGCTGGTAGCGGAAATCTTTATTGATGGCCTCAAAATAATCGGGTAGTGAGATAGTAGCAAAGCCGCTACCATCGGTAGTGATGTTACCACTGTAAACATTCAATACTTCATTACTCTCTAAACAATAGTGATAGAGGTATTTATTTTCCGGGTCGGTGGGATGATCTATCCTGAAAGCTTTGGTCCCGCCCGCATTTATATCGCCATTGACTGTTAAGTTTCCACCGGAAAAGATTCGCCCGTCCGTAGCAAAGTTGCCAGCAACTTGTACCGTGCCGTCAAAATAACCGGCGTAAGTAAATGCCCCGCCGTGTGCTGTTCCATACACACCTATTTTGGTCCCCAGAAAGAGGGAGTTAGAATAGGCAGAACCATATACACCATAGCAGTTACCGTCATCATTACTGGCATTGCCCCTTACGCCAATATTAGTAAGGGAAGGAGATTGGAAGACGCTGCCTTCTACCCCGATATGCCCGCCAATGCCTTTTACGCCAACGCCATAACCCATAGTTGGGCGGCTTATGCCAAAAACACCAACTTTCTCAACAGGGTCTGTGCCAAGGTATTCACCATGAACAACACCCGTATCCAATGCGCCTGGCACCATAGTATTGAACATGCCGGCGGAACCACTTGCAGATACTACGTGTAAGCCGGCTAATGGCGCGGAAGTGCCCATACCTATTCTGCCGCCGCTGGTTATACGCATTCTTTCCGCGCCGTAAGTACTTGCTACAAAATCCTGCTGATCATTGGTACCGATATAGTTAACGCCGGGTATTGTACCTACGTTACCATTGGTAGTCCATGGTTTTGCCAGGCTGGTAGCAAACGGTACACCGGAACCTGTTACAATGCTTACTATTCCGGAAGTTGCATTGCCATTACCTGCAATTCCTTTCATGATCAAGTGTACGGTTTCTCCCGGAGCAAGTTGTATGCTGGCACTTCCATCAATGGTTTCTGTGCCTGCTGCCTGTAATGTAAGAGGGTAGAGCGCAATGTTCTTAATAAAATATTGCCGCCCCTTCATAGCGATGGTGCCTGCGGGAAGCGTAAAGACACCGCTGGAAAAACCACCCTGGAACACTACGAAATAATCATTGGCACTAATGGTATAAGGCGTAGTGGTAACTACATTATAGTTAGGTGCGAATGAGCCTACTACCTGGAGTTTTGAACCAGGAGTATTAGTTCCGATACCTACATTTTGAGCGGATGAACTGGTAACATAAAACGCAAATGGTAAAATTAATAACAGGGAGAGGATAGCTTTTTTCATAATAGTTGTATCAAGTTTGAGTGTTTGTAAAACTATTGTGATATGAAGGATGGATCTTTTGAAACACAGCATTGGCAGCATAAGTAAAAGATACGGCGGGAACGATCATAGATACGGTAACTGAAAAGTATTTCAATAGGCGCAGGAATGAGGAGTAGGTAAATCCCATTGAGTGGCTCCTAATTTCAAATCGCCGGCTTCGTGCAACCAACACTTCATCGTTGGCCTTGCCGGCACTGCGAAGCCTTATTTGTTAGCGGTAGTTTTTGTCCACTTGCTGAAAAAAGTCTGCAAAATACTTTTCAGCTTCAACTGATGTAAAAGGTAGCTTGTCTGTCTTAAACTTTTCACCCATTAGTTTAATCAGTTCTTTTGCCTTGTCGTATTTTGCTTGTGCCACCAAGTTATAAATGTTATTGAAATAGCTCCAACGAAAACCATTTAAAACTATAATCGCATCTCTTGATTTTATTATGTCGTCTCTTTTTACCTTGTCAATATTATAGTCGTAAATGTTTTTATGGATTGTGAGAACATTAGAATTCCAATCTATTTCTTTTGGTATAACTCGATTAACCAATCCTTCGTCCACCAAATAGGACGAAAGAAACAAATTATATGTTGAGTCAGAATTATTATTGAAATAAATTGGTCTGACATAAAGATTTTGTTGGAAAATGTCTAATAAAACCCTGTCGCCTTTAAGTACATAATTGGCCATATATGTAGGCCGTAATTCCCAACTAAATTTTTGAGTTGTGTCAACAGAATTGTTAATTGTGACCTGTTGAGGCTCCCATTGTTTGTACTCAAGAGTGTCAATAACTGCATCTGAAAAGCTCATTTTTAAATTCCGCTCCACCTTTAAATATTTTGGATACCAAATTGTGTTTATCAAATTTGCATCAACAACTGTAATGTCAGCACGATAATTTTCAATTGTCTGCAAATACCAAATTGGAATTGTGATGTTGTCGCCGTAAGTAACAAGGATTGCATTATTGTCACAACTATTTAAAAGCTGTCTATTGAATTCTAAAATTGGTTCTATAAAACCGCCTCTTTTCTTTCCTTCTGAAAAAGCCCACTTTGCGGAATCAATAAGTTTTCGATTCAAATATGCCTCTGCTAAACTACCCCAAATTGATGTGAGTTTTGCATACGGGTCTAAAATAAAAAGCTCTCCTTTGTAAATTGGTTCAAGCCTATTAACTTCTTCAAATTGTTCACTGGCTTTAATTGTCATTTCTTTTTTAAGCTGAAACATTTCTTTGCCATCGTCAGCATTTAACCTATCTGTGGCATAACCTAAAAAATATCTGTACTCTGCATTTTTAGGATTTAGCTTAACCTGATTTGTTAAAATCTGGTACGCTTTGGAATAGTCTGCTGTGTCCTTTTTTGCTTGCAGTTTAAATTCATACTTACCGCTGTCCACAACTACTGTCTGCACAGATGTTGTCACCTGTGAAAATGAAAGTGTCGAAATGAAAATTGATATGATTGTGATGAAGAGTCTCATAAAATTACCGCTAATGGAAACGGCTTGGCGATGTGGCGGTATTTG
>JBDSAP010000169.1:0-8333 GCA_039922055.1 Ferruginibacter sp. | reverse complement strand
GAAAACTTACCGGCAGACGCTTTAAAAATGATCTGTGAACTATCGAGTGGGAGATAAGAACCGTTAGAGAGACGGCCATCTACGTTGATATAATTGTAGGTTCCTTTTTTCAGGCTATCGGTGTATAGGTTTACATAGATGCTGTCGATCTTTTGAGCTTTAACAATGCTTCCGGAAATAATGAGCAAAAAGAGTAGAAGTTTTTTCAACTTATTTGTTTTAGCAATCAGAAGGAAAATATTGTGCCAAGCCGCCAGTAAAATCAACACCAGCTTGTTAAATTGTTTGCAAAGCCTGAAGGTTGCGTATGGCGCCGATCAGTTTGATATTCCAACACGCCGGCCAATATATTCTTTCCGCTCCAATTCGTTGAGCATAAAAAGTGCAAGATCGCCTGATAGGATTTTATTCTTATTTGGGGTCGGCGGATAGTCAGCGTTCGTTACAAAATCTCCGGTAGGCGCACCATCAATAATTTCAGGCGGGCAAACAAATGTCCAATCCAGTTTGGATGCTTTTAAAAATTCAAATGCTTTAAAATGTTCCCTGCCTTCGTGGTGCAATTCCGGGGGATACTCGGGTGTTTCCATGATCAGCGTTTCTTCATCTTCGTTCAGCATGCCGATGCTGCCAAGCGCTACAATCCTGCTAACGCCTGCCTTTTGCATTTGTGCAGTAATATTTTTCATGCCAAGCGACCGGGTTACTTCAGTATCACCGGCCGAGCCGCCCAATGCTGCCAATACTGCATCACAACCTTTAATGGCTTTGTACGCCTGGCCTGCATCGAATAGCGCTCCCTGTACCAACTCCAGGTTGTCATCTTTGAGCAGGTCATCCGTAAATACATTCCGGCCGTAAGCTTTCACATAATGACCGTTGTGCAACGCCTGCTTAACCAATTGTTTTCCAACCATGCCGGTAGCTCCGAATATGATGATGTTCATGCCATTAATTTTAATGAAGTTAATTTATTATTCGCCAAACCAAAACTAGCTCAACCCGTTAGGCTTATCACCATACAAATTCATTTTAGGCGCAGGCAATATTCATTATTTCGTTGCAATGAAAGTGCCATGTTTTCGAAGGGTGTATTTCGATTGACGAAACTGTATCATCATTTTTATTTTTTTTAAATTTTCAAAAAAGTTTTTTTTATTAATTAATTCCCCCACATCTTTGCAACAGCAAATGAAAAATTTCAATTTAAATAAAAATAGTTGGTGGTGGCAGTCAATTTTTTGATGTGTCGCTAAGCTATTGATGTTATAAAAATATTCAGGCCCCGACATATATGTTGGGGTTTTTTAATTTAATAAATAGCCAATATCAAAGAGATACAATCCTTCTAAATTTACCGGCAATATTATAGCGATGAAAAAAATAGCCATACAAACTGACTTCAAAAAATTACTTGCCGATGTATATACACCTGTTGGTATTTACCTTCGGCTCCGCGACCGCTTCCGGGATACGATCCTGCTCGAAAGCTCCGATTTTCATGCCAATGAAAACAGTTATTCTTTCATAGCCATTAACGCTATTGCAGGCATTGAAATTATTGATACATCTACCATTGAATATAAGTTGCCTGCTGAAAAAGCGCAGAGAGTAAAGATCACTGATCCTTCTTCGGTGCCAATGCAACTATGGGAATTTATGCAGCGTTTTGAACTAACTGCTACAGCTCCAAAACCAGTCAACTTAGCGCAGGGATTGTTCGGCTATTGCAGTTTTGATGCCGTGCAATTTTTCGATTCTATAAAATTCAATGCACCTAAAAATGAACAGGTTGAAACAAAAGAGAATGGAAAAACTGGGGAAATACCGCTGATGCGTTATCGTTTGTACCAGTACATTATTGTGATCAATCATTTTAAAGATGAGTTGTTTTTATGTGAGAATATTATCGGCGGTGTTGACAGCGAATTGAACCTTGTCGAAAGTTTGATAAAGAGCAAAGATGTGCCAACATATCCCTTCAGAACGAAGGGCGAAGAGACCTCCAACATGCCCGATGCTGCCTATATTGAAATGGTGAAGAAAGGTATTGCGAGCTGTAACCGTGGAGATGTTTTCCAGATTGTTTTAAGCCGCCGTTTCCAGCAATCCTTTACCGGTGATGAATTCAATGTGTACAGGGCATTGCGAAGTATCAACCCGAGTCCTTATTTATTTTATTTCGATTACGGAGATTACAAATTGTTAGGTTCTTCACCCGAAAGCCAACTCATTGTTCGCAATGGCAAAGCGATTGTACATCCTATTGCCGGTACATTTAAAAGAACAGGCAATGATGAAACTGATGAAGCGCTGGCCATACAATTGGAAAATGATGTAAAGGAAAATGCAGAGCATGTAATGCTGGTTGACCTTGCAAGAAATGACCTTAGCCGGATGTGCAGCAACGTGGAAGTAACACAGTTTAAAAAGATAAATTATTACTCTCATGTAATTCATTTGGTAAGCGAGGTTACGGGCAAAGTAGGACCGGAAACGAACCCTTTCAAATTGCTGGCCGTTAGTTTTCCCGCAGGCACATTAAGCGGAGCGCCGAAGTTCAAAGCCATGCAACTTATTAATGAAAATGAACCAACGGGAAGAAGTTATTATGGCGGTGCAATTGGGAGCATAGGTTTTGATGGCAGTTGCAATCACGCCATTATGATACGTACTTTTTTAAGCAGGAGCAACACATTGATCTACCAGGCGGGTGCAGGCATTGTATCGGCCAGTAATCCTGAAAGTGAATTGCAGGAAGTGAACAACAAATTAAATGCATTAAAACAAGCCATTGTATTGGCGCAAAATATCTGAGATGAAAATATTGGTATTTGATAACTATGATTCTTTTACATACAATCTTGTTCATTTAGTGGAGCAGATCACTCATGAAAAGGTGGATGTGCACCGCAACGACCAGATTGCGATGGAAGATATAAAAGGTTATGATAAGATCATACTTTCGCCTGGCCCTGGAATACCGGAAGAGGCTGGCCTGCTGCTTCCATTGATCAAAGAATATGCTTCAAGCAAATCAATCCTTGGCGTGTGTTTGGGTCACCAGGCAATCGGCCAGGCATTTGGTGCATGTCTTGAAAATTTAAGCACTGTTTATCATGGCGTGGCGACGCCAATAAAAATATTGAATGAAAATGCTAACGTATTAAAAGGTTTGGGTAATGAGATAGAAGTTGGCCGCTATCACTCATGGATCGTTAGTGATGAAGATCTGCCGGACGATCTTGAAGTAACCGCCAGGGATGCCAATGGTTATATTATGGCGTTGCAACACAAATTGTATGATGTGCAGGGCGTACAGTTTCACCCGGAAAGTGTTTTAACACCGATGGGAGAAAAGATATTAAGGAACTGGTTAAACGCATGATCGTCTTTGTCTATCAAGAAGTATCACTTTAAACATTTTCGGCAACATGAAAAAGATATTGAATTATTTATTTGAGCACAAAACCCTCACCAGGGAAGCCGCAAAGGAAGTGCTGCTCAATATTTCCAAAGGAATTTATAACGACAGCGAAATTGCATCGTTCGTTACGGTGTACCTGATGCGGAGTATTACAATAGATGAACTGCAAGGCTTTCGGGATGCATTATTGGAGTTGTGTGTTCGTGTTGATTTAGACGGCCAAGAAGTGATGGATATTGTTGGTACCGGCGGCGATGGCAAGAACACTTTTAATATTTCCACACTAAGTTGTTTTATTGTAGCCGGCACCGGAAATAAAGTTGCAAAACATGGTAACTATGGTGCGTCTTCTATCAGTGGTTCCTCCAATGTGATGGAGGAGTTGGGCTATAAATTTAAAAACGACACAGCTCTTTTAAAGAAAGAAATTGATACTGCTAATATTTGTTTTTTACATGCGCCAATGTTTCACCCCGCTTTAAAAGTGGTGGGACCTATTCGCAAAAATTTAGGAGTAAGAACTTTTTTTAACATGCTTGGTCCAATGGTGAACCCGGCTTTACCAAAGCATCAACTCGTGGGTGTTTATAATCTTGAAATGGCAAGGATATACAGTTACCTGTTGCAGCAGACGGAGAACAACTTTACAATTATCCATAGCCTTGACGGGTACGATGAAATTTCTTTAACGGGAGATACCAAAGTGATCACTAATCATGGTGAACAAGTGTTCAATGCGGAGGCATTGGGTAAACGGAGTGTAACACCGGAAAGTATTTATGGAGGCGATACCGTAAAGGATGCAGCAAAGATATTTATGAATGTACTTAAAGGTGATGGCACCTGGTCACAAAATGCAGTGGTACTGGCCAATTCAGCCATGGCTTTGCAATGCACACGAAAGTATAAAGACTATGATGAGTGTTACCAGCTTGCCGTTGAAAGTTTAGAAAGTGGAAGGGCTTTAGAAGCGCTGCAAAAGTTATGCGCCTGAGTATACATTTTTTAAATATGGTGGTAATGTTCAGTAAAGATATAATGTACACGAGTGCGATCCCAATAAAAGGTCGGGACTGGCTGCCAATGAAGCTTAATAGAAAACTGTAGCCAGGTCAACAAAAAATAGACAACACGATAAACACCTAAAAGATATTTCATCCAAAGGACTATAGGAGACTTAGAAAATCCATAATGAACATATTAGACACCATAATAGCGCATAAGAAAATTGAAGTAGAAGCGGCAAAAAAAAGTGTGCCTGTCGAAGCTTTGATGCAGGGCGAGCTTTATAAGAGAAAAACTTTTTCTTTAAAACAATCCCTGTTGGATGAAAACAAGACGGGGATCATCGCAGAGTTTAAAAGACGTTCGCCATCAAAAGGAATTATTAATGATAAAGTTGGTGTGGTGGAAGTTACCAATGCATATACCCTGCATGGTGCAAGTTGTTTATCGGTGTTGACGGATACAAAATTTTTCGGTGGTACTGCGGATGACCTTATTGCTGCAAGAGTTAACGACATTCCTATTTTGAGGAAAGATTTTATGGTAGATGAATACCAAATTGTGGAAGCGAAAGCAATGGGTGCTGATGTAATACTACTGATCGCTGCATGCTTAACGCCAGAACGTGTAAAGGAACTGGCTGCGTGTGCAAGAAACTTGCAGTTAGAAGTATTGTTAGAAATTCACAACGACGATGAATTGCAGCATATCTGTGATGATACGGAAATTGTCGGGGTCAATAACCGGGACTTAAAAACTTTTTCTGTGGACATTAACAGATCCATTGAATTGAGTAAGAAAATACCTGCCGATAAAATTAAAATTGCGGAAAGCGGCATCAGTGATGTGGAAACAATTTGTATCTTCAGGCAAGCAGGTTTTAAAGGTTTTTTAATTGGTGAAAACTTTATGAAACAGGCAGATCCAACGATTGCTTTTGCCAGTTTTGTTCAACAATTAAAAGCAAAAGTTTAATGAGAGTAAAAGTTTGCGGGATCACACAGCAGGAGCAACTGGAAATGTTGCCTGATGTAGGCGCCACATTTGCCGGACTTATTTTTTATCCAAAATCGCCTCGTTATGTGTTGCGCAATATGACGACGAGCCAGTTAAAAAAAGAAAATAATATTAATAAAGTCGGCGTGTTTGTGAACGCCTCCGCCGAAGAAGTGCTGCACATGGTGGATGAATGCAGGCTGCACATGGTTCAGTTGCATGGTGATGAAACGCCGAGGTTTTGTGAAAAGATCGCGGATTATATTTCCGTTGTCAAAGCTTTCAGAATCAGTGAATCCGATAATATTGGCTGGCGCATCCAGGAATATATGGACGTTTGCGATATGTTCATGTTCGATACAGAAGGCGTGGGGTATGGCGGCACGGGCAAAAAATTTAACTGGGAAAAACTTAATAATGTCATGGTAGGCAAGCCATATTTTTTAAGCGGTGGAATTGAGCCCGGGGATGTTAGTAAATTAAAAGAATTTGAAATAAGGCCGGAAGCAAAGGCATTGTTTTCGATCGATATCAACAGCAGGTTTGAGGTAATGCCCGGAGTAAAGGACATGAATCTTATAAAAAATTTCATTCAACAACTATAAAAATAATTTATGAATATTAAAGTTTGCGGTATTACACAATTAAAACAGTTACAACAATTGGATGGACTGAATATTGATTTTGCGGGGTTCATCTTTCACAAAGATTCGCCGAGATATGCAGGTGATAAAATTTCGAAAGAAGAATTGCAATCGACGGATTTTGACGTAAAAAAAGTGGGCGTTTTTGTAAATGCCACCTATGAAGAAATTATGCAGACAGTAGAAGATTATGGATTGGATGTGGTGCAATTGCATGGCGACGAAACCCCTGAACTGTGTGAGCAATTGTCTGAGGAAGTAGAAGTGATCAAAGCATTTTCTGTCGGGGATGGCAACTTATCGCTGGATGAAATGGTAGCGGATTACGATGCAGTGTGTGACTATTATTTGTTTGACACTGCCTCAAAAAATGGAGCTGTTGGTGGTACAGGGCAACAATTTGATTGGAAGCTGGTGAGTAAAAGTAAAATAGAGAAACCTTTCTTTTTAAGCGGTGGTATTAGCGTGGATGATACAGCAAAAATAAAATCGTTTAAGCATCCGGATTATTTCGGAATAGATGTGAACAGCAAATTCGAGAAAAGCCCCGGTGTGAAAGATATGGCGTTGATACTCCAGTTAAAGCAGGGCTTAAAGAAATAGCGGTCTCCCTGTTTTGATGTACGACGACACCGGAGGTTTTATTTAATAACCTAAATCTTCATTGATGATTGAAATACGAGCTGCGCAAGAGGAGGATCTCCCTGCAATGCTGGATATCTACAATGATATTATTTTAACGACAACGGCAGTCTGGCACAGCGATCCGCATACACTACAAATGCGAAAGGAATGGTTTACTTCAAAAAAGGAACTTGGCCATCCGGTGTTTGTTGCAACAGAAAATGAACAACTTGTGGGCTTTAGCACTTTTGGCCCTTTTCGTCCCTGGCATGGGTATCGTTTTACGGTTGAAAACTCAGTGTATGTTTCGGCCATGCATAGAGGCAAGGGGATCGCAAAGTTATTAATGTCGCCCCTGATTAACGCAGCTAAAGAATTGAAGCTTCATGCAATTGTTGCCGGCATTGAAGCTGATAATAATGCAAGTATTGAACTGCATAAAAAATTCGGTTTTGTAGAAGTGGCGCATTTTAAACAGGTAGGGTATAAGTTTGACCGATGGCTTGATCTGAAATTTTTGGAGTTGATTTTGGAATAAAATATTAATAGCAGGTAAATAAAAATACAATGAATTTTAGTGTGAATGATCGTGGATACTACGGAGAGTTTGGCGGGGCATTTATTCCGGAGATGTTGTACCCCAATGTAAAGCAACTACAGGATGAATATCTGAATATCATGTACAGCCCGGCATTTCAAAAAGAGTATCAGCAATTGCTGAGAGATTATGTCGGCCGGCCAACACCTTTATTTTTTGCAAAGAGGTTGAGCGATAAATACAATGTGCCCATTTATTTAAAACGGGAAGACCTTTGCCATACGGGCGCTCATAAAGTTAATAATACGGTTGGGCAAATATTGCTTGCAATTCATTTAGGCAAAAAAAGGATCATTGCGGAAACAGGCGCCGGTCAGCATGGTGTAGCTACCGCCACAGTATGTGCGCTGAAAGGGTTGGAGTGTATTGTGTACATGGGAGAAAAAGATATTGAGCGGCAGGCGCCAAATGTTGCCCGTATGAAAATGCTGGGTGCAACAGTAATACCAGCAGTAAGCGGAAGCAAGACATTAAAGGACGCCACCAATGAGGCCATCAGGGACTGGATCAATAACCCGGTAGATACCCATTATATTATTGGCAGCGTTGTGGGCCCCCATCCATATCCTGATATGGTGGCTCGTTTTCAAAGTGTGTTCAGCGAAGAAATAAAAAAACAATTACTCGAACAAACCGGCAAAGAATTACCAACGCATGTGATTGCATGTGTGGGAGGAGGAAGTAATGCAGCAGGTGCATTTTATCATTTTTTAGAGGATAAATCTGTGAAGCTGGTAGCAGTAGAAGCTGCTGGCTGCGGCATTACCAGTGGAATGAGTGCAGCTACTACCCAGTTGGGCAGGCCGGGTATTTTGCATGGCAGCAAAAGTTTATTGATGCAAACTGAAGATGGACAGGTTGTTGAGCCACACAGCATTTCAGCCGGTTTGGATTATCCTGGTATTGGCCCGATGCATGCTCATCTATATAAAAGCGGACGTGCAGTTTTTTTAAGTGCGACAGATAATGAAGCCGTTGAAGCTGCTTTTGAATTAGCAAAGCTTGAAGGTATAATTCCGGCACTGGAGCCGGCACATGC
>JBDSAP010000168.1:0-5574 GCA_039922055.1 Ferruginibacter sp. | reverse complement strand
AAAAAAAATTTCATTATTTTATCCCGTGTTTACTATTCGGTTATTCCTTCCAGCGCTAACAAAAAGGCGTACTCCCTGGCTTTATCTTTTAGCGGTTTGAACCTGCCCGATGCGCCTCCATGGCCGGCTTCCATATTTGTATATAAGAAGAGCTTGTTGCTATCGGTTTTCATTGCACGCAGTTTTGCTACCCATTTGGCCGGCTCAAAATATTGAACCTGGCTATCATGCAGACCTGTGGTGACAAGCATATTCGGGTAGTTCTTTTTCTCAACATTATCATAAGGCGAATATGATTTCATGTACTCATAGCTTTCTTTATTTGCAGGATTGCCCCACTCATCATATTCGTTCGTAGTAAGCGGAATAGAAGCGTCGCTCATGGTAGTAACCACATCTACAAAGGGCACAGCAGCCACCACTCCATGAAACAGCTCTGGCCGCATATTTACCACAGCGCCCATTAACAGTCCGCCCGCACTTCCGCCATTGGCATATAGGTGAGCCGGCGATGTATATTTTTGCGCAACCAGGTATTCGGCGCAATCGGTAAAGTCAGTAAAACTGTTTTTCTTTTTCATCATCTTGCCATCTTCATACCAGTAGCGGCCCATCTCCTGGCCACCACGAATATGTGCAATCGCAAAAGCGAATCCTCTCTTAAGCAGGCTAAGTCTTACACTGCTGAAAGCCGCATCTGTGCTGGCGCCATAAGATCCATAAGCATATAGCAGCAACGGATCGTTACCGTCTTTTTTGAAACCTTTCTTATAAACAATGGACACAGGTATTTTAGTACCGTCCTTTGCTGTGGCGAAAATGCGCTCAGTAGTAAATTCTTTCGCATCAAAGCCGCCCACCACTTCCTGCTGCTTCATTAGTTTTTTTTCTTTGGTAACCATATTGTAATCGTACACAGAAGCGGGCGTGGTCAACGATGTATAATTGAACCGCAACACATCGGTATTATAATCAGGGTTGGCGCTGATGCCAGCCACATAAGCAGGCTCTTCAAACGACAAATAATGACTGCTGTTATCAGTGGTGTTGATCACATGTATCTGCGTAAGCCCGCCCTTTCTTTCGTTGATCGCAATAAAACTTTTAAACAGGTCGAAGCCGGATATTAAGATCGAATCGTTATGCGGCACCAGGTCTTTCCAGTTAGCCGTATCTTTTTTATCCTGGGTGCAGGTTACAATTTTAAAGTTCTTTGCATGCAGGTTGGTGCGTATATAAAATTTGTCGTTCGCATGATCCACATCATACAACACTTCTTTGATACGGGGCTGAAAAATAGCAAAAGCATCTGAAGGTTTGTTTGCATCTATCCACCGCACTTCAGATGAAAGCGTGGCCTGCGAAACGATCAAAATATATTTTTCCGACTTCGTTTTATCTACGCCAATATAATTACTGGGATCTTTTTCTTCGTACACAACAACATCCAACTCAGCGGCTGAACCCAGCGTATGCTTCTTTATTTTTTCCGATAAAAGTGTAACCGGATTTTTAGCGGTATAAAAGATTGTCTTGTTGTCATTCGCCCACACCGGCTGACCTTCCGTGCCTGGTATCACATCGGTAAGTGTTTCGCCTGTTTGCAGGTTTTTGATATGTATCTTATACTCTCTCCGGGAAAGCATATCTACTCCATAAGCCAGCAAATTATTATCGGGGCTAATTGAAAAACCTACCGCCGAATAATAATTGTGCCCTTCCGCCATTGCATTTACATCCAGCAAAATTTCTTCGGCTGCATCCAGCGCTCCCTTTTTCCTGCAATAAATAAAATAATCTTTGCCCTCAATTAACCTGCTGTAATAGAAGTACCCATTTTTAAATACCGGCACCGATTCATCCTTTTCTTTGATGCGTGCCTTCATCTCGGTGTACAATTTTTCCTGCAATGGCTTTGTGGCCAGCATCATCGTGTCGTAATATTTATTTTCGGCAGTAAGGTATTCCACCACTTTATTACTATCGGCGCCTTTCTTAAAATAATCGTTCATCCAATAATAATTGTCAATACGAGTATCACCATGAGCAACGAGCTCTTTCGGTTTTATTTCAGCAACAGGCGGCGTTATATTTTCCGGCCAGGTAAAGGCATTTTTTTTCACTTCAGTTTGATTGTTACATGATAAAATTATAGCAGTTGAAATTGCGGCGGCGATGAGTGTTTTAATTTGCATACGATATATTTAGGTAAAATATTTTCAACAATCTATCCATCTCTCATCAGCCGTTTGGCCGCTTCTTTCAAAATGCTCATTACAGGTAGAATAAACATTTGTATGAACCCGGCAACTGTACCTTGTAGCATCATCGTTGTGTCACAGTACGTTCATCGGTAGTGCTGCTATTTGGCTTTTTCCACAACCAAGGCTGGCGAAGGCGGGATATTCGATGCTGCGTCCGCCGGGACGTCTGCCCGAACCGCTGTACAGCATTGCTTTTTGCCGAAGGTTCATTGTCCTGCCCCGCCTTTTGACAAAACTAATGTTTAGTGGTTGTTTTTTTGCTCTTCGGTTCATAGTAAAGCATTACTGCACCTCCACTAAAGGTTTTGGTCTTTATTAGTTTAAAAATAGTCCTGCCGTTTATATTTTCAAATAATGGCAATCCGCTTCCTGCAACGACGGGATGAAAACAAAGTTGGTATTCATCAATTAAATTAAGTTTCATTAGTTGAATAATTAAACTCCGGCTACCAACTAAAATGTCTCTACCTGACTGTTGCTTTAATTCTTTAACCGTGTCTTCGATAGGTTGATCTGCAAGCTCCGCACTGTCCCATTCAGTATCTTTAAGTGTATGCGAGAAGACAATTTTTGGAATTTTATCTATGGCGATAGCAAAGTCGTCCATTGATTTTTCACCTGAAGGATTTTTTATCAGCGTTTGCCAGAATTGCATAAGCTGATATGTTGTCCTTCCATACAAAACAACGTCTCCGTTATCTAACAGGTCAGCGTAGTATTGATGTATTTCTTCATCTGGGATTCCTGCTGTATGGTCACAAAATCCATCAAGTGTCACATTAATTGCTGCAATTACTTTTCTCATATGTTGCTTTTTAATTGTGAGTTCTTTGATGAGTTGCGGTGTCGTCCTACAATGACCGCTAACACCAATATAGCCGCATAAAATTCAACTTACTTAAAGATCAACTTAATTTCTTCTCGCCAACACGATCGGTGTTTTAAACTGTTTCCTGTTCCCCTTTAAATTAAACACTTCAGTAAACACCACGTACACGCCAACAGCAAGCCGCTGACTTTTTTCACCCAGTCCATCCCAGCGAAAGTTACCGCTTGTGCCGCACAATGCATTGCGTTGCAGGTATCGCACTATGCGTCCCTGTGCATCAAAGATCGTAATGTTAGCCACATATCCAGCTTCGGGAAAATTGTAATCAACCGTAGCAAAATCATCCTGGCCATCATTATCCGGCGACACAATCTCGGGAGATAATTTTACATCGCCCTGCACCCCGCTATTGATCCTGAATTGTGAATTTTTAAAGGTTGGTGTGCCATAGCCCGCCGATGTTGCAGCCGAGTGCCAGTTGTCCTGCGATTGGGTGGCAGCATTATAATCGATCCTTTCCAGTGCAACACCTTCCTTATTATCAATCAGTTTAAAATGCCATTTATCAGTGTACTTCAATTCATCGGTAACATCGCCCTGGGCATTCAAAATAATTACCGTACCTGCGTCATTATTAAAAGAAGGTATGCTGGCTGGTTCAACAAATGCATCCATATTTTGCGTGATATAAGTTGCTTTCACCAATGCGGCGCTTTGGGTGATCACCATAAAATCTTGCGGAAACAACAAGTTGCTCTCCGCACTTAACTGGGTGATGCTGCTGATAACACCTGCGCTGTTCCGGTTGGCAATATAAGTTTGCTTCAGGTCGATGATCTTGTTGCTACGATTATATATTTCTACATAATCGGTACCAGTTGGAGGCGGGTTGAATAATATTTCGTTGATAACGATATCCTGGCTTTCGGCCACCTGGCTCAATCCAACCCTTGCAGAACTTTTGCCACCGATAATGTTTCCTACGCAATCTGTTATGCCAGATGCTGTAATGGTGTATACTTTATTTGTGGCAAGTGGTGTATTTAATACTAAGGTTACACGGTCAAACACTGGTGATGTTGCGGTGGCGCTTGCGGGCAAACCTATTCCGTCGCTTATTGCATAGTTTGCTGAGGTTGCTGCTTTGGTACTATCCAGTGGTTCATCAAATACCAATACAATATTTTGTGCGCCTGTTGTATAAGCCCTCAATAATTTCGGCGCAACCTGGTCCGGATTTACACCATCCACCGCATTTCTTTTACCTGGTGATCCTCCCCTTATATCTGTGCTTGCCTTCCAGTTGCTGATGCCGCTACAGGGATTTTTAGTATCGATCATCTCCAGCGACCATCCACCATTTTTTTTCAATTCATTTTGGTACCATGCGCTTGAATAGCTCACACTGTGAATGATCTTATTTTGCGGCGACTTTAAAAACAATTGCTCACCCGTATTATCCAGCGAAGGAAAGCTGGTTACACTTAGCACAGTTCCATAAGCAGACATGGCAGCAACCGCACTGCTGCTGCCTATTATCACAAAGCTATCCGGAAGCAGCATATACGATGGCATCGGCCCGCTTTGACCGGTTGCATCACCCACACGCCAGCCTTGTAAATTGATCGGCACGTTGGTAGTATTTTTTAATTCAAGCCATTCATTGTCCGGCAAACTCACCAAAGGTGTCGGGTCTGCCATTATCTCATCGATCACCACATCGTATTGCTTTGGAGTGTAAGGCGCAAAATAGGTGAAGGCGCTGGTACCATTTACTAACACATTCCCGCCTATATCTCTTATACCATTCACTGTAATTAAATTGCTAACCCCACTTGCGAAATTGCCTGCAAAAACAAGGTGTACCAGTGCGCTATTATTTGCATCCGGTATAGCAGTTAATGGCGAACCCAAAGAATGATCAACACTATAATTTGCAACATCCTGGCTGCTGGCATTATCCAATGGTTCACTAAATAATATATCAATTGCATTTGCAGCTACAGCAGAAATGGATTGTATTGCCGGCGGAACAATGTCTGGTGAGTAGGGCCCAACAACTATATTATCAAAGAAATGCCGCCGAAAAAAACTTGCCGTGCTTTGTTTTACAAAAATTCCAAAGAATGCAGCACTGCTGTAGGTAGAATCCGTAACCGTACCTTCCGCAATGTAGCTGTTACCGGTACCTGTAATATCCCGCCAAAGTATCCATTGGTCCGCTGCATCTCTTGTCACTTTTATCCTTAAGGTATTGTTGCTGTTATTTGTAATGCCGTTAACGCCATCTATTATTTTAGTGATAGCACCACCGATTGCCTTTCGGTAAAGGCTTATCTCATCATCGGTATTGCCTACGCGAACAAAATAACCACTGGTAGTAGTAGCGCTAAGGTCACTTGCAGAAGCCATTAAAAAAACATCTACATAATTCGCAGACGAAGTATTGAAGGTGAGGGTAACATTGATCTCCCATTGTGC
>JBDSAP010000167.1:0-4734 GCA_039922055.1 Ferruginibacter sp. | reverse complement strand
ATCAATAATACTACTTATGGAAGGATAACGAAAGGTGCAGCAATGGCCTTAAAAGCAAAGGCATTATTGTATGCAGCAAGTCCGCTATTCAATGGTGGAAATATTGACCCAGCCAATCCGCTTACCGGCTACACGAGTGCAGATGCAAACCGCTGGAAACTGGCTGCGGATGCAGCTAAGGAAGTAATGGATTTAGGGACCTATAAACTCATGCCCAACTTTAAAGATATTTTTATCACACAGGCAGCGCCGGTACAAGGCAATACAGAAAGCATTTTTTGGCGGCAAAATGGTCAGAATATTAGCGTTGAGACAAGTAATAGTCCGGCAGGTTACACGTCTGCCGGCGGCAATGGCGTAACCAGTCCAACGCAAAACCTGGTGGACGCATATCCAACCATTGATGGAAAGAGTATTACTGATCCTTCTTCCAATTATGATCCCAATAATCCATATTCAAACCGGGATCCACGATTAACGAATACGATCTTTTATAATGGCACATTGTGGCTCAATCGCCCTGTTGAAACTTTTGATGGAGGTCTCGATAAGCCAGGTGGTACGGTGCAGCAAACAAAAACCGCTTATTACATGCGTAAGTTCATGGGCAATTTTGAAAGTGTAAGTGGCGGTACAGTTTATTCCAATACGGTTCACGATTTTATTTATTTCCGCTATGCTGAAATATTGTTGAATTATGCCGAAGCTATTAACGAATTTTCCGGCCCATCACCTGAAGCAATCGATGCCATCCGCCAGCTTAGAAAAAGAGCAGGAATTCTTGCAGGCAGTGATAATAGCTATGGTGTTTCTTCCGCATTACCTCAAAACGAATTAAGGATAATAATACGCAATGAAAGACGAATTGAGCTTGCCTTTGAGGAACAACGTTTCTTTGATATCCGCAGGTGGAAAATTGCTGAACAGGTTTACGGACAACCCTTGCGTGGCATGAACATTCAGAAAACAAGTGGCGGCCAGGTGAGCTATAATATCATCCCGGTACTCACGCCAGTTTTCAGGAGCCCGCAAATGTACTTGTACCCCATACCATATAATGAAGTAATTAAGAATCCGGCGATGGTGCAAAACCCACAATGGTAATTACATTTAAGTCATTATCTGTCTTTACAAATCAATCATTGATTATGAAAAAAATATGTTTCCTTACCTGTTTTCTTGCAATGCTTTTCCCGGTGCTTTCGCAGGCGCAACGTAAAATAACGGGTATCGTAAAAGACGTAAACGGTCCGATTGAAGGTGCTACTATCCAGGAGAAAGGTGTTACCAACAATCTTACCATTTCAGGCGCTAATGGAAAGTTCTCCATTGCATTAACCGGCAGTTCAAATACGCTCGTTGTTTCTTTTGTGAATTACCAGGCGCAGGAGGCTAACGTAAAAAATAATGCACAGATTGAAATAAGCATGCGCACCACCACTTCAAGTATGGATGAAGTATTGGTGGTTGGTTATGGAAAGAAAAAACGGATCACCAATACAGGTTCGGTAAGTTCTGTAAATGGTGCGGAGATCAGGAATGTACCCACATCAAGCGTGCAGAACGCGTTGGTAGGTAAGTTGCCCGGCTTCGTTGCACAACAACGTTCCGGCCAACCGGGAAAAGATGCTTCGGATTATTTTATCAGGGGAGTAAGTTCATTAAACGCAGGCGGTAACAAGCCACTGATAATTGTAGATGATATTGAATATACTTATGAGCAGTTATCACAGATCAATGTAAATGAAATTGAAAATATTTCTATTTTAAAAGATGCTTCCACTACAGCGATCTTTGGTATTAAAGGCGCAAATGGTGTGCTGGTAGTTACCACAAGAAGAGGCGCTGGCGGCCGTCCTAAATTTAATTTAAGAGTAGAAGGTGGCTTGCAATCGCCGGTGCGTACCCCACAATTTTTAGATTCATATAATACCGCTGTGTTGGTAAACGAAGCTTATCAAAATGACGGCTTAAATCCTTTGTTTACCCAAAATGATTTGGATCTTTATAAGAGTGGCAGTGATCCGTATGGCCATCCAAATGTTAATTGGTATAAGGCAATTAACAGGCCCGTATCATTACAGGCAAATTCAAATCTTGATATTTCGGGCGGTACCGAAAAAGTTAAATACTTTATCTCTGCCGGTGCATTTACTCAAAACGGAAGCATCCGTGATTTTTCTACAAATGCTGATGGAGTTAACAGCAACTATTTTTATAAGCGTTATAATATCCGTTCCAATCTTGATATACAGGCAACAAAAAATCTTGCATTGCGGTTAGATATAACCAGTCGTTTTGGAGACATCAACCAGCCTTACGGACAAAATATTATTGGAAGCATTTTCAATTTTTCAGAAGTGCATCCTTACTCTGCGCCGTTTATAAATCCTGATGGAAGTTTTGCCTACTATGCGGATACCAGGAGCCAGCGGCCAACCATCAATGCGATCCTGCAATCAAGTGGCTATTCACGCCAACGCCGTACAGATTTTAATGTACTGTTTGGTTTCACAGAACGATTGGATGATATCACCAGGGGCTTATCATTGGTGGGACGTATAGCCTATGCCGGTGTAGAGCAAAACACGTTGAATCTTTTCCGTGATAACTTTTTTCCTCCCTCGTATTTGTATAACCCTGCCGGCAATAGCTATACACTTAATACCGGTGTGAGCTCTGGAGGATACACCCTGGCGAAATACAGAACAACAGGTAATACAGATATCAGTAACCAGCGCATCAATGGTCAGATATATTTAAACTATGATCGCACGTTTGGAAAAAATCATTTCAGTTCTTTGTTTTTATATAATCAACAAAGCTACCGGGTAGATTATGAAGCAAGTATATTCGGTACAACGCAGGGACAAGTGCCACAAAAATTTCGCGGCTATTCTTTGAAAGTAGGGTATGATTATGATCAGAAATATTTACTGGATATCAACGCTGCTTACAATGGTTCGGATCGGTTTAAAGCTGATAAGAGAAATGGTTTGTTTCCGGCAGTCGGAGTGGGTTGGAACATAGCCAGGGAAGGTTTTTTCAAACAGGCATTGCCTGCTGTTAAGCTATTTAAGCTAAGAGCATCTTACGGTATTGTTGGTTCTGATGTAGCGCCCGGTGATCAGTACTTGTACAACCAGTTATACTACCAGGGTGGCGGCTATAGCTTTGGGCAAAATAGTCAGCCTGTAGGTACGATTTATGAAGGTCCGCTGGGCAACAGCAATGTAACCTGGGAAAAAGCAAAGAAGCTGGATATCGGTTTAGATATGAATTTATTCAATGACAAACTATCGTTAACAGTAGATTATTTCCATGATCGCCGCTACGATCAATTGGTTACAAGACAGGATATACCATTGATACTTGGTATCGGGGTTTCACCATCCAATGTAGCCGTTACTGTTAACCGGGGATTTGATGGACAAGTAACTTACCAGGATAAAGCAGGTAATTTACAATACAGTATCGGCGTTGTTTTTTCTGTGGCTAAAAATAAAATTTTATACCAGGCTGAAGCGCAGCAACGTTATCCATGGCTTAGTAAAACAGGCTTATCGATTGATCAGCCTTTTGGTTATAATTTCGTTGGGTTTTATACCCCCGAGGATATTGCAGATATCAAAGTTGCCAAGCCGATCGGTATCGTAAGTCCAGGCGATCTGAAGTATCGGGATATCAATGGGGATGGTGTAATAGATCAGAGTGATATTACTGCCATTGGCAAACCAAATCTTCCCAATACCACCATTGGGGCACCTATTAAATTAAGCTTCAAAGGATTCGATCTGAGTGTGCTTTTCCAGGGCGCCTTTGGATATAGCCTCGGCCTGAGAGGTAATGCCATTGAACCTTTCCAGAGCCAGTTTCAACCGATCCATCAATTAAGGTGGACGCCTGGAACGGCAGCAACAGCTTCTTTTCCAAGACTAACGACCAACCCAACAAGCATCAATAGTCCATCATCTTATATGTCTGATTTTTGGTTGATAGATGCGCATTATATACGTTTAAAAACTGTGGAGCTTAGCTACCAGCTACCTGAAAAAGCTTTGCCTTTTCGCATCAACAATGCGAGACTTTACTTAAGTGCCTACAACCTGGCCACCTGGAGCAATGTAACAAAAAAATATCAACAGGATCCTGAGGTCACCTCAAACAGCGCAGGTGATTCTTACCTCAATCAACGGGTGCTCAATGTGGGTTTGCAGATTGGATTTTAAAAGCGTACAACCTTCCAGTTATACTGCGCAATGGATAAATTAGTGACCTCGCATTTTGCTCCTCATTGATAAAATGTACAAGAGTGCGACGCCAATGAAGCTTAATTGAAAAACATCTGCTGGGTTCAAAAAAATTGTTCATTATTTTATTCCTTGTTACTATAATCAATGCAATGAAATTATTATTATCCGCAATAATATTATTGACAATTTCTTTTAAGACAAACAACAAGTGTTTTGAACAAGCACCGGTGATCTATAAAGACAGTTTGGCCACCCGCTTTTTTCAAAGAGAGGTTGGTTGTATTGCAGGTGATGGTGGCTTTAGCATTCCACTTTCAAATGGTAAAATATTATGGCTGATGGGAGACAGTCATATCAATGATTACGATACGATTACTAAAACAATTCCCTGTCTTTTCCAGGTAAGAAATACAGCTTTGCTACAGTCGATGGGTGATTGGAATAACAAGCATACGGTTACTCTTACCGGAACGGATAAAGG
>JBDSAP010000166.1:0-11899 GCA_039922055.1 Ferruginibacter sp. | reverse complement strand
TGGTATTGCCGGTCGGTGGTGCATTTCATTCACCATTAATGTTACCTGCAAAAGAAGAGTTAGCAGCCGCAATACAAGCCGCAACTTTCAATCAACCTTCCTGCCCGGTATACCAGAATGTGGTAGCCGCAGCAATCTCCGAATCTTCGGCAATTAAAGCCAATTTAATCGATCAACTAACCGGCGCCGTTAAGTGGACGCAAAGTGTACAGGCAATGATACAAGACGGCGCTACTCATTTCACAGAAGCCGGCCCGGGAAAAGTATTGCAGGGCCTGGTTCAGAAAATAAATAAAGAGATGATAGTAAACGGAGTGAATTAAAGAGAATTAGCGATCAAATAGGAGATGAGGCATGCCATTTAGGATCACTTTTTACAAATTTACCTGTCGCTCCAATTCAAAATAACTTTGTAAATTTGGATAAACACGTTCATAATGAGGACACTAAATATTTCTATTTCTGATCTTGAATTTGACAAATTCGGATTAAAAGAGGACAAGCTTTCCTTTAGTGACTTCGTTGACCTTATTAGCAGAGAGCTAATACGACAAAATTTAAATAAATGTGTTGAGCTTGCAGACAAATACGGCCTTTCAAAATTAACAATGGACCAAATAACTGAGGAAGTAAAAGCCGTAAGACAAAATGCAAAAAATCGTAATTGACACCAACGTAATTATTTCTGCACTTATTCATCGTAGCTATCCCAATCTTATTGTCAACCAACTTTTTATTGAGCAAAAAATACAACTTTGTATTTCTGAAGATTTAATGGCAGAGTATTACGAAGTTATAGCCCGCCCAAAATTCTCGAAATTTCCAGACTTTTTTTATTAGAGCAGAAGCACTTCTCAGTGAGATAGCAATTAAAGCTGTAAAATATCAACCAACCCAAAAGCTATATCTAATTTCCGATCCGGATGATAATATGATTATAGAACTGGCAGACGTATGTGAGGCCGACTTTATTATTACAGGAAATAAAAATGATTTTACATTTCCAAATTACAAGCAAACCAAAATTGTATCACCAAGAGAATATTGGGAAAATCATCAACCTGCCTAAAGTGTTTCTGGACAAATAAAAAACGTCCCCGATTGGAGACGTTTTTTTATGAAAAGAAATTGATCTTACAGACTTAAAGTGCTCAACACGCTATTCATATTTCTTACGGCATCAGCACTTTTATTAAAGGCTGCCTGCTCTTCTTCATCCAGGTCGTATTGAATGATCTTTTCAACACCGTTCCTACCAAGAATTACAGGAACACCAATACAAATATCCTTTTGGCCATATTCTCCATCAAGGCTTACACAGCAGGTGAATAATTTTTTCTCATCCCTTAAAATACTTTCTACCAATGCAGCACCTGTAGCACCTGGTGCATACCACGCAGATGTACCAAGCAGGCCGGTTAAAGTAGCGCCACCTACCATTGTATCCGCAGCCACTTTTTTCAAACTTTCTGCGTCAAGGTATTTGCTTACCGGTACGCCCTGGTAAGTAGCAAGCCTTGTCAACGGAATCATGGTAGTATCGCCATGACCGCCAACCACAAATGCCTGCAAATCATTTGGCGAGCAACCAATAGCTGTTGATAAATAATATTTAAAACGGCTGCTATCTAAGATGCCACCTAATCCAAAGATCCTGTTCTTGGGCAAACCTGTTGTTTGTAAAGCCAGGTAAGTCATGGTATCCATCGGATTACTAATAATAATAATGATCGCATCCGGCGAATACTTTAAAATATTTTCTGTAACGCCTTTTACAATGCCGGCGTTTATACCAATCAGTTCTTCCCTTGTCATGCCCGGTTTACGTGGCAGCCCAGACGTGATCACCGCAACATCTGAATTGGCAGTTTTTGAATAGTCATTGGTGCTGCCAATGATCTTTGTATCAAAGCCAAGCACGGTAGCGCTTTGCATCATATCTATCGCCTTGCCTTCCGCAACACCTTCTTTAATATCCAATAATACAAGCTCACTGCACAATTCTTTGCGGGCAATATTATCGGCACAGGTAGCTCCTACAGCTCCGGCGCCTACAACGGTAACTTTCATGGTAAAAAAATATTTTAGTTATAAAGGAATTAATTTGCGGTGCAAAGGTAGTAGTTTACGGCTCGCCTTTAAACGGGAAACGTAATTTATTTCACCGCATCAAGTATAGAGGGCACACTAATATTTCCTACGAAAGCCTTAGCAAGCGTACCGTTTTTATCATACACATACATGGCGGGCATTGGTTGCAGCCTGTAGATCTGTCGCAGCTTATAGCTTGGGTCTGTTCCCAATTTTACATTTGGCATACTTGCCAACCCATATTCGTTGTAAAAGTTTTTGCTATCATTATAAGGAAGCGCAGACACCATGATGATCTGGATGTTTTTCAATTCATTTTTATATGCCAGTAATTCCTTTGTTTGTTTTTGACAATGGTCGCAATCCGGGCTAAAGAACATGATCATAAACGGCGCATTTTTTTTCAATTGTTCATTGCCGTAAAAGCTACTGTCAGGTGCAGTGTTTATCCTGAAAGCGGGAATAGTGAGAAACTTATTGACATAATCGTTGGCAGTATCTGTTTGAGCATTGCCGGCAAAGACTGCTGTCATCAAAACAAAAATTAAAATGGATCTTTTCACTTTTTATAAATTTTGCCAAAGCTAAAATTTTCTTCTATACCAGCATGTTAAAAGGTTTTTTAAAAGATCGGCTTTAAAGCAAGCTCATTCAGTGCATTCATAGTGCGAAAAAAATGGAAGGTATTTATTGATCAACCCTATGCGGAACTAAATCAGCAACCGCCTTACGATCTTCCTTTATATAAGCTCCACTATTTATTATTTCTTCCTACTTTTGCACCCCACCATTTATTTAAACTAAAAACAAATCATGGCAACCACAGCAGACATGCGTTCAGGGCTTATCATCAAAGTAGATGGCAGCTTGTATACTGTAATTGATTTCGGACAAAATAAAACAGCCCGTGCCGCAGCTAAAGTGTGGGCAAAACTAAAGGGAGTTGACAACAACCGGACCATTGAAGTTACCTGGAACAGCGGCGAAACGATCTTTCCGGTGAGGGTAGAAAAAAAACCTTATCAATATTTGTACAAGGATGACACAGGTTACAGCTTTATGGATGTGGAAACCTTTGAGCAGATCACGGTACCGGAATCAATGGTGGACGCACCAAAATTTTTAAAGGATGGCCAGGAAGTATCCGTATTAATAAACGGCGAAACAGACCAGCCAATGGGAGTGGAACTGCCAGACAAGATCGTACTGATGGTAACCTATAGCGAACCGGGAATGAGAGGCGATACCGCTACAAAAACATTAAAACCTGCCACGGTTGAAACCGGTGCAACGGTGAATGTACCGCTATTTGTGAATGAAGGCGAAATGATAAGAGTAAATACAAAAACGGGCGATTACGTAGAAAGAGTGAAATAACCGATTCATCTTTCGGACGTCAGAGGCTGAAAAGGAAAAACGAAATTGCTTTCCAATTGAAATTTTATATCAAACATATAACGCAATTATGATAATGAAAAAGGGGCTCAATTTCCAAATTGGCCTTTTTTATTTTTAGCCTTTTTTGGACCAATTTTAGAAGTTTTTGGCTATTTTTTCGCCATATTTAATCAATTTTCGCCAATTTTTGCATTTTCTTTCTTTTGAAAAAATTGGAATATTAATAAATCATTACCTACCTTAGCCGCCCGCTTATTTAAATAAAACCATTTAATATCTTAACATGGACATCAAACAAATCCAGGAGCTTGTCAAGCTTATTAATAAAACGAATATTGGCGAAATCACCATTGAAGAAGAAGGGGTAAAAATAACGGTTAAACAGAAAAAAGATCCGGTTCAACACATCATAGCAGGGCAATCAGGACAGATATTTACATCAGCCCCAGCTTCTGCGCCGCCCCCTGTTCAGTCCCAGGCACCAGCAACACCGCCTCCTGTAGAAACTCCCAAATCAGATAATTATATAACTATAAAGAGCCCGATGATTGGCACATTTTATCGCCAGGCCGGCCCGGGAAAACCAGTATTGGTAAATGTGGGCGATGAAGTTACAGCAGGAAATGTAGTATGTATCATAGAAGCAATGAAACTATTCAATGAAATCGAAAGCGAGATAAAAGGAAAAATAGTAAAAGTATTGGTAGAAGACGCCAGCCCCGTAGAGTATGACCAGCCATTGTTTTTGGTGGACCCTAGTTAATTAGCCAATTTGCAAATGCCTCAATGTGAAAATTTAGAAGGCAGTATAATCTTTCGGCTGTCTCCTATTATTAATAGCAAATGAAAAAAGAATTATTTGATAGCAATCCTATTTTAAAATTATCTTTTGATTTTTCTTTAATGATTATTGAGTACTGCGAAAAATTAGAATGCGATAAAAAATATATTATCTCAAGGCAATTGCTCAGAGCCGGTACTTCCATTGGAGCTAATGCTATGGAGGCTCAGAATGCAGAAAGTAAAGCTGACTTTATTCACAAAATGAAAATAGCGGCGAAAGAAGCCGAGGAATCACAATACTGGCTTTGGCTCTGTCAATATTCAAATAGTTATCCTGACTGTTCTCTGCACCAGGCTAAACTTGAAGAAGTGAATAAAGTATTAGGCAAAATAATCTCTACATCTAAAATCAAATCTCCCATTACTGGTTAATTAAATATCATCCTATCTGAATTGGGACTTTTTGAATCTCAGTAATTTTCAAATTGAGCCATTTTCAGATTTTCAAATTAAGCACCATGTTCAAAAAAATACTAATAGCCAACCGCGGAGAAATTGCATTGCGGGTAATTCGTACCTGTAAAGAAATGGGTATTAAAACGGTAGCAGTTTATTCTACGGCGGATAAAGATAGCCTGCATGTAAAGTTTGCAGACGAAGCAGTATGTATCGGTAAGCCTAGCAGCATCGACTCTTACCTTAATATTCCGCATATTATGGCTGCGACAGAGATCACTAATGCGGATGCCATTCACCCCGGTTATGGTTTTCTTGCGGAGAATTCAAAGTTTGCGCAAATATGTACCGACCATGGTATAAAATTTATAGGCCCCACGCCCGATATGATCAATGCAATGGGCGATAAGATAACTGCCAAAGAAACTATGATTGCGGCAGGTGTTCCTGTGGTGCCCGGAAGTGGTGGTTTGTTGGAAAGTATTGACCAGGCAAAAGAGTTAGCAAAAGATGTGGTGGGCTATCCGGTTATATTAAAAGCAACCGCCGGTGGCGGAGGTAAGGGAATGCGGGTGGTATGGCAGGAAAGTGAAATGGAAAAGGCATTTGAAAACGCGAAGACAGAAGCGGCCGCGTCGTTTAAGAACGATGGCATTTACATGGAAAAATTTGTGGAAGAGCCACGGCATATCGAGATACAGGTGGCCGGTGACCAGTTTGGAAACGTGTGTCATTTAAGCGAGCGTGATTGTAGTATTCAGCGCCGTCATCAAAAGCTGGTGGAGGAATCTCCTTCACCATTTATGACCCCAGAACTAAGAGAAGCGATGGGAGATGCCGCTATAAAAGCTGCTAGCGCTATTAATTATGAAGGAGTAGGCACCATCGAATTCCTGGTAGATAAGCACCGCAATTTCTTCTTCATGGAAATGAATACCCGTATACAGGTAGAGCATTGCGTAACGGAAGAAGTGGTGAATTATGATCTTATAAAAGAGCAAATTAAGATTGCAGCCGGGCATAAAGTAAGCGGTAGGAATTATTATCCCCAGATGCATGCCATCGAGTGCCGTATCAATGCCGAAGATCCTTACAACGATTTTCGTCCGAGCCCCGGCAAGATTACAGTGTTGCATACTCCTGGTGGCCACGGCGTACGAATTGACAGCCATGTTTACGCAGGCTATGTTATTCCGCCTTATTACGATAGTATGATCGGGAAATTAATTACCGTTGCGCAAACACGTGAAGAAGCCATTGCCACTATGTACCGGGCATTAAGTGAGTACGTGATAGAAGGCATCAAAACAACCATTCCTTTTCATCTGCAATTAATGCGCAACGAAGATTTCAGAAGTGGAAATTTTACAACTAAGTTTCTCGACTCATTTAAAATGGAGTAGATTTTTAAACGGAGATCATTACTGTTACTACACGCCCTTGTCAATGTTCTTCGCACATTTAGTTATCCTTATCCTTTAACTCGCTTTCAGTAACAAAATGGTGGTGGCCTTTTTTATCTATCCAGTAGTATTCTGATTTGTTGTTTATATAAATGGTTTGTCCATCGGGACCTTGCTTTCCACTATATATTTTATCTACTACAGCAGCCTTACCCTTCGATGCTAACTCCGCCGTTTTATTCCCCACTTTTTTAGCGCCCTTCTTAACAACACGCCCTGTTTTTATTCCAGCCGATTTCAGGTCTTCTCCGATAGTAGTTGTATCCTGTGCATGCACATTAATAGCAGAGAAGAGTGCGATAGATCCTGTAATAAGGCACACCAATAATCCCTTTTTCATAATCATAATTTTTATTGTTCTTTGGAGAGGAAGCAAATTGCATGCCTTTCAATAGAACCCACATCCCAACTCCCTGCAAAACAACTTTGTTGTCACAATAAATTGTAAAATTATTTTCCAAGGTTAAATGTGGAGTGGTTTATTGCGGAAATAGCAAACGAGTGTAGGTTTTTGCAGCAGGTTACCACGTCCATAATTTTGATCATACTTTCTTATCTTTAGCGCCACCCACAGCATTATCATAAAACTGCTCTATGAAATTGTTAATTACTCTTTTGATCCTTACCTTCTTTATAAACCCACTCTTCGCCCAAAAAACAAACGTAAAGGTTGGCTCCTGGAGCGATCCTTCAGTATGGAACAATAATACGATTCCATCCATCACCGACGACGTTTCACTGAACTTTGATATTATTATAGATGTGAATGCCAACTGCCAATCGTTGGTATTGAATGGGCACAATGTTACTGTGAATACAGGCGTGCAATTCAATATTACCGGCAATGATACAGCTACTGTTTTATCAGCTTTCGTCTTGTTGGATAGTACATTGACTACACCGTTTGATACGACAATTAAGATGCTATTTCAGTACGATAATAAAAAGCGAAATACCCGAATAGACTATACTTATTACGACAATGGGGTATCAACAAATCTTTCATACCGGTCTAACTTTTTTTATAATGGAAACGACACCGTGCCGTACAAAAGAGCGCTGACCACGCCACTTCTAACTGCAGCAGATGACGACTACTCTAATGATACCAGTTTCTACTTTTATGCAAATGGGGTACTAACCGGCGATTCTGCAAAAGTCATTGAGAATGGAAATAAAGTCACTTATGCCAGGAAGTTTGCTTACTATACCGATAAAATTATTACTACCATCAAAGAATACAACGGCTCCACACCAAACGGTTTTATCGCAACAGATACAATTAATATTACTTATGCAAATGGAAATATTATTCAGCAGGTCGATAGTACCCAAAGCTACATACGTCAAGAATTCAATTTTTTATATGATAATCACATCAATCCCTTTTATAATACACAATCAAAAATCGGGATAAATAATGGCTTCCCTTTTTATGAGATAGAATTACATGTAATGGATATATTCACAAAGAATAATGCATTGGAGATTAACGAACTAATGGGAAGTTTTTACTCCAGCCATTCTATACTAACGTACCAGTATAAAGCAAACGGTTACCCCAGAAATGTGTTAAGTATCAACGATGACCTGGGGGAATACTATAGAGGAGTATATATTTATACCAACTAACCTACGAAATCGAAGATAAGTATGACGGTCAATTTTTAATGTACAGATTCTAATTCTAAATTGTCCATTGATCATGAACGACCGCTATCAAGTAGTATTTATCCTGGTATTTTTTGTACACCAGTCTTAAGCATGTCCAATCCATTCCGCCATACTTTTTATCAAAACCGGAAAAATAACTTTCAGTAAAGTCACTGCCCTTATATACATCTTGCAGGTTGTTGAGTGAATTGCCTGCACCAAGCATTTTATTTAGGCTCGTCTTCTCTGCATGTAAAAAGTCCGCATCGTAAACAAATTTTTTAAAGTACCCGGTAACGCTTAACAAAATTTTATCGCCGCTACCATCAGAAGTTCCCCAATCTAATTTCTTTTGTTGATCTGCATTGGAAAGAAATTCTTTCGTAGTAAATATTAGATCAGTGGAAGTATCAATGTATCCATAAGGCGAAAACCTCGTTCCCTCGGTTGGATGAATAAAGGTGGAAAACGACTTGTAATCTTTTGCTTTTATAGCTGTCAAAATTTGTTTGGTCAAAGAAAGGACCATCGAATCATGATCCACTTCAATCACGGTTGTCTTCGCAGTATCTGCAGGCGCTATTTTGACCGGTGTTGGTTTTTTATTGTTGCAACCGATCAATGCAGATACAAGAATTATTATAGTAGCCGATGATCTCATTACAGCAAAGTTAGGAAAGAGTTTCAAAATGAATTTCAAGCGGCGAAGGATAGCGCGGAACTGCCCTCATGCATCATCCATTGGTTACATAGTATAACTTAGGTGAAATAAATTTTTAATTTCAGTGTAGTTTTTTTCTCCATCCACAGACTAATAGTATAAACAATTCATTCGCAATCATGCAGCGCATCACCGAAGATCAGTTTGTAGAAGACATCAACCGGAACATCGGCATCATACATAAAATATGCAATATTTATTTTATTGTGCCGGCCGATCGGCAGGATGCATGCCAGGAGATCTTGTACCAGTTATGGAAGTCGTACCCGGCCTTTAAAGGTGAAGCTAAATTTTCTACATGGATGTATAAAGTGGCGCTCAACACTGCCGCTACTTATGCGAAAAGAAGCAGCAGGCAATTGGGACATGAAATGTTACCCGGGAACCTGCATCTCACAGAAACCAACGAACAGCAACATATAAATGAACAGATGGGCTTTTTGTATGCCGCCATCAATGAGTTGAGTGTAATGGACAAGGCCATCACGCTGCTCTACCTCGAAGACAATAGCTATGATGAAATTGCAGCTATCACCGGCATTACCAAAACCAATGTAAGTGTGCGCCTGGTAAGGATAAAAAAGAATCTAAGGGATAAATTAAAAAATATTATTTAACACTAAAAAATAAATTATCATGGAAACATTTGACCCCGTCAGAAATTTCTGGCAAAAAAACACAGAACCACAATCATCAGCATCTCCATTAACGAAGGAAGATGTAGAAAAGGTGATCCGGGCAAGAATCAAAAAGGAGAAGAAGATCGTCGCTGAATTTTTCTGGGCAGCACTTGCCTTTCAAATTTTTTTATATTCTTTTGCCAGCTACCTGTTTATCAGGTTTTGGGGCGATCCGCTGGTGATCGGGCTCTGTGCAGCAGGCGCTTTATTGTATATTCCTTTTACAATAAAAATGATGCAAAAATTCAAGGCTATGTACAAGCCCGTCACGGATACTACAGTTGACGTACAGAGCCTTACCAGCAAACAGTACGGATTGCTCACTCAATTCTTTCGATTTAAAAAAGGGTTCGACCTGGTAGCGATCCCGGTGAACAGTTTGGTAGTAGTGGGCGTGCTCATTCAAATTTATATGCCCGGCGGAATTGAAGCAAATTTAACCCAGGCCATAATCGGATTTGTAATAATGATGTTGGTGTATGCGACAGCCGCGTGGTATGAAAATAACAAGCACTTTGTAAAACCCCTTCGCCAGTTTCAATTGATATTGGAGGACATGAAGAAGAGTGACTAGCCAAACTATCTAATGCAATTATTTTCAAAAGATGGTCAACTGTATGCCGGTCCCGATCAAAATGACAAAACGCTCCTTATATAATTTAATCTGCAAAAGCAAGATTGCAGTAGCATTGCCTGGCTCACCACACTCCGAACTTATGATCGTTCGGTTTGTGGTGACGAGAGGCCTTCAATTGATCGTTACTACATTGGGCGACCTGGCAAACGACTATTTTTTCACAAACAATAATATTGCTTTTGTAATAGGCAATGACGATAACGGAACCATCCTGTATGTTGGCCGTATAAAAAAATAGCCGCTGATAAGTTGAGAGAAAGCATGAAAAGCTCTTTGAAAATTGCTGTTTCAAACCTGGGAAAGAAGCAGCCAGGTTTTATAAAACATTCTCATCACAAAGCGGAGGCGGAACATATTGACACGATCAATTTTTAGGCGGTAGTTAATGTGGGTACAATTGTCGCTTGCCTAAGCAATACCTGTTTGATAGAAAGAATATGCAGGAATATTGCCACCGGCAACAGAACGGAAGGAAGCAATAAATACGGAAATTGTATAAAGCCTTTGCTTCCGTCTTTTGACAGGTAATCGGTAAAATAAAAAGTTGAAATAAATGAATAGATGGTGATCGAAAGAATTATCAGCGATATAATGTTCCATGCTAACAACCATTTCAGCGATAGCAATTTTCTTTGAATCAACATTCCCACGATCAATGCCGATATGCCCACCAGTATATCATAATTAATTCCTTCAAATGTTGCTCTCTTAGGAAATATTCCTTGCAGAAATGAGCCGTAGATCAGTAGCTCTATCACGATCCTGAACGATTGCAAAAACACGGGTAGATGAAGCGGCGTATTTTGCAGGATTGTTTGAAAAGATTTTGTGCCCGTAATAAATAAGCTGCCAATGATCGCAGGAATGATGACAAACAACAGCATTCTTGGTGGTAAACCAAAATCGTTAAATATGCCCAGCCTGTAAATGGTGACTATGTAGGTGAGCCAACAAAAGCAAATTAATAAATAACGGCTAATGGCTTTTTTAGGATTTCCATCATACCTGAAGATCGAGAGTAACATTAGCAATGAAACTGCTGTCCATGTATAAAAGCCAAATTGTACCATAGTTTTAAATTTTATTTATGGTGTAAAATTCAACTAATATATTTCTGGTCCACTTGCCATTTGGCAAGAAATTATTTCCTGGTGAAAGATTTTCTAATGCGGCTCAACGAGCTGTCGGTGACGCCCAGATAGGATGCAATATTTTTTAATGGCACATTCCTGAAGATATCAGGGTTGGAGTTGATCAGCAGTTCATATCTTTCTTCTGCCGTTTTGTTTATCAAAGAAAGTGTTCTGAGTTTGAAACTGGTAAAGCCTTTTACTAACACCGATCTTCCGTAGTCCCGGAACTCAGGAAGAGAATGAAAAAGCAAATTTAATTTTTCGTAGGTGAGGAACCAACCGGTGCAACTTGTTGTGGCTTCAAAATATTCCTGCGATGGCACTCTTTGAAAGAATGAAGCCACTTCAAATACGAGTTCGTTTTTGCTGTAGAAATTAATGGTTACTTCATCACCTTCAGTATCAAAAAGATAAGACCGGATGAAACCACTTTCAAGAAATAAATACTCGTCCGCCACTTTGCCGGCCTTTAAAAATAATTCGCCCTTTGTCAATTCCTTATACTCAAATTCTTTAGCAATAGCTGTAGCAGCATTGTCGCCCAGTTGCGATGTATTTTTTAGAAAATTGATTAGGGATGTTTGGTTCATAAGAATCAGTATGATGATACTTCAATTTACTTCATTTAGTCCTCACTCATTTTATGGTCTTGGTAAATGCGGGAATAGGAAGATAGTGCAATAAATTGTTTATACAGCTCAATTGAGAGATTGGATGGAATGAAGGTTTATGAATAGATCTTGTAAAAGAAAACCTTTACAATTATACCTGGTGCTATTTTTAAATTAAAGTTGCTATGATTTTCGATTTACTGAACTTGCATAAATTGATTGATACACGATAAGCGAAAAATGATTTTTATGAAACTAACTATAACGTTATGA
>JBDSAP010000165.1:0-8786 GCA_039922055.1 Ferruginibacter sp. | reverse complement strand
AATAAAAAATAAAAGACACCACAGTAATACTTTCTGTCACTGCATTAATTTTTCACCAGTAACCGGGTTAGCCGCCTCTTTTGGTTCGGTCCGCCGTGGCGGATTAAAAAAAGAGCGCAGCGATTTTTTTAAAGAAGCAAAAGCAGCGGCGTTCCGGTTACGCAGCCCCGCCGGCTGAGGAGGCGAAACCGGTAAATTTAAAAGAGTTGGTGAATGCACTTGCAGGTAGGAGTTCATTTACTTCTTTGCCTTGATGCAAAGAAGTAACAAGAAAGATCAAGGCTGCGAATAAATAGCTAAAAATTTCAAAGCCCGGCTAAAATGAAATTAAGTCCGATCATTTGTACAGTGCCAAACTTCTGTCCGACTTACGAGCTAACAGCAAAACCAAACTTCAGTAACACTATTTCATTTTTTAACGCCGGTCTTTGAAATTTTCTTAACGCTATTTATTCGAGGCCGTAAAAAGAGTAGGACACATCAACGATTATGTTTTGACATTTCGTTTATAAGCAAAATAATTGACAGAGGATTCAATGATAATATCAAACTAAATAAAAGACACATAGTAATACTTTCTGTCACCACATTAATTTCTCACCAGTAACCGGGTTAGACGCCTCTTTTGGTTCGGTCCGGCGCGGCGGATTAAAAAAAGAGCGTAGCGATTTTTTTAAAGAAGCAAAAGCAGCGGCGTTCCGGTTACGCAGCCCCGCCGGCTGGGGAGGCTAAATTGGTAAGTTTAAAAGAGTGGATGAATGAACTTGCAGGTAAGAGTTTATTTACTTCTTTGCCTTAACGCAAAGAAGTAACAAGAAAAGTCAAGGCTACGAATAAAAAGGCTGAAAATTTCGCCTGCCGGCTAAAATCAAGGAACTCGCCGGAGAAGAATAATACTTTATAGTCTGTGCTGGCTCAGACAGCCTTGATTTTTTAACGCCTGCAGCCAAAATTTTATAGCACTTTTTATTCGAGGCCGCATGGGTACTCTGCAATGTCATACCAAAAAACATAGAAACTTCGATCGAAAAAGAGTTGCGTTTTAACCGTTAAATCGGTGGTTGAGTGCAAGCATCTTAGGTGAACGGTGATTTGATTTTCTGAATGGCATTGAATGAGAAAAACATCAGCAAATCACAACATCAATTGAACAGCGGCGAGTCCTGCTTCGAACAGCGTCTGTATTCGAAACGTCCTCTGGCAGAGACTCGCCTGAGAATATTAGGCACATCAATGAATATCTTTTGAAATTGGGCAATTAGAAAAACAAAGTCGGCATTGATCTTTCACAACATTTTCATTCAACTCAATAAAAATTAAAAGACACCCAGCAATACTTTCTGTCACTGCACTAATTTTTCACCAGTAACCGGGTTAGCCGCCTCTTTTGGTTCGGTCCGCCGCGGCGGATTAAAAAAAGAGCGTAGCGATTTTTTTAAAGAAGCAAAAGCAGCGGCGTTCCGGTTACGCAGCCCCGCCGGCTGAGGAGGCGAAACCGGTAAATTTAAAAGCACCAATGAATATAGAACGATGAACTTGCAGAAAGCTCCGATATGAACCTATCATTTATGTAGCAAAGAAGTATTTGGCAAAAGGCTTTAGCAGCCAGGCATTCATCGGTTTTCAACACCAGTTGTGTTAATTAATTTTGACAAATCAAAATCAATCCTCCTACATTTGCAGCGAATTTGGTCCCAGGCGTAAGCCAGGGTTAAAAGGGAAGCCGGTGTAATTCCGGCGCTATCCCCGTAGCTGTAAGCTCTGTAAAATTGTTCATCTGCAAACCACTGTCCTGGTAACAGGATGGGAAGGTGTGAACAAAAGAGTAAGCCAGAAGACCTGCCAACTATCAGTATTTATTTATTCACAGCTTTCGGGTGAAAGGCATGGAATTTAAAAGCCGCAGGGCATTTATATTTCTTTCTTTTTTTATTTCTCGGAAGCAGTCACAAAAAATTTTCACAAAATGAAGATGAAATTTTTATTGGCGACTGCTGTAATCATCAGTAGTCATTTGTACGCTCAGCAAGACAGTGCAAAAAGTTTAGATGAATTGGTGGTAACCGCCACCCGAACTCCCATCAAACAATCGCAAACCGGCAAGGTGGTTAGTGTAATAGACCAGGCAACCTTGCAGCGCAACGCCGGAAAAACACTTACCGAAATACTCAACTACCAGGCCGGAATGTACGTTAATGGAGCCAACAATACCCTTGGCACAAACCAGGATAATTACCTCCGCGGATCTGCATCAGGCAATACACTTATTTTGATGGATGGAATTCCTGTCGGAGACCCTTCGCAGATCAACAATTCTTTTGATCTCAACAACCTTAACCCCTCACAGATTGAACGGATTGAAATATTAAAAGGAGCACAAAGCACCCTCTGGGGTAGCGATGCTGTTGCAGGTGTAATTAATATTATAACGAAAAAAGGCGGTGCAGATAAGATCAGTCCTTCGGCAAGTTTGTCTTATGGAAGTTATCAGACCCTCCGGGCCAATGCAGGCATCAATGGCAAGCTGGATAAGTTTACTTACAACCTCAACTATAATCATGTCAACAGCAACGGCTTTTCTTCTGCATACGACAGTACTGGCTCAAAGAATTTTGACAAGGACGGGTTCAATCAAAATAATTTCCAGGCCAACCTGGGGTATGCTTTCAACAATCAATTTTCAGTATCGGGGATGAGCAGTTATGGCAAGTATAAATCTGACTTGGATGCAGGTGCATTTACAGATGATAAAGATTTTGCCGGAACAAATACCAGCCTTGTAAATACGATTGGGCTGGTTTACAAAACGGGCAAAACGAATCTTAGTTTCACAAACACGCTGGTAAATGCAAAAAGATCTTTAGAAGATGATAGTGCAAGTGTTGGCGGCTTCGCAAAATTTGCAAGAGGCATGTATAAGGGTAATTCTTTTGTTTCCGAATTGTTTGGCAGTTTTGGGCTCACAGAAAAACTATCACTTGTTACCGGTGCCCAGCGCATTGCCCAGAATACTGACCAGTCATACATGAGCATCAGCAGCTACGGTCCCTTTAAAACAGCCCTCGGAGACAGTGCAAAGACAACTAACTATGCTTTGTATGCGTCTTTGCTGTTGCTCAACGTAAAAGGCTTTAATGCTGAAGTTGGCGCCCGTTATAATAATCATAGCATTTATGGAAGCAATGCTACGTATACCTTCAACCCATCTTATAATATCGACGACAACACTCGTGTTTTTGTAAATATTTCTTCAGCATACAAAGTACCTTCTTTGTACCAATTGTACAGTGAATATGGAAACAAAGATTTAGAGCCGGAGAAAAGCAACAACTACGAAGCAGGGGTGCAAACCTTTAGCAACAATAAAAAGAACTCTCTCCGGATCGTTGGTTTTAAAAGAGATATCCGCCAACTAATCGTGTTCTATACTGACCCCGCCACTTACGAAAGTAAATACATCAACCGCGACAAGCAGAATGATTATGGCTTCGAAATAGAAAGCAATATTGCTATTGGAAAAAGGGGCAACTGGGTAAACAATATCACTTATGTAGATGGAGAGGGTGTAACTGGGGATGTGAAGATCAAAAACTTTTATCGCCGGCCAAACTTTACCTTCAACAGCATCCTCACAGTGCTGCCTACGGAAGAGATAACTCTGATGCCTTCCTTCCGTTTTATCGGCAGCAGGCTGAAAGGATTGTATGATGCCGGTTCTACTGCAATGCCGCAATATTATACCGTAGACTTTTATGCTGCCTACAAATTTACAAAACAAGTAAGCGCCTTTGTTGATTTCAGAAATATTACCAACCAGCAATATTTTGATATTATTGGCTACAACAATCGTCGCTCAAACTTTACTGTGGGTGTAAGCGCAAACTTTTAAACGAATCAAATCATCATCATGTCCATTCAAAAAATCAATCCACGTTTTACTTTACTACTCATCCTCATAATGGCCGTGGCAGCCATGCGGATACCCAATGCAGCCCAGTTAACAACCTGGTCAAATTTTACACCCATTGGCGCTATGGGATTATTCGGAGGCGCTTATTTCAACAGCAGGTGGAAGAAGATCGCCTTTCCCTTGCTTACACTTTTTGTAAGCGATATCATTATCAATCTTTTTATTCATGATGGAAAATATGGAGTAATGTATGGCGGCTGGTATTTAGTGTATGGCATTTTTATCGCCATTGTTTTTATGGGGGAATGGCTCATCCGAAAAGTATCTGTAAAGAATATACTCATCGCATCAGTTTCGGCTGCGATGTTTCATTGGCTCGCCGCGGACTTTGCCGTGTGGGCTGCGGGAGGTACTGATCTGCGTACAGGACTACCACTTAGCCGGGGCTGGAGTGGCTTACAGCAATGCTATCTACAAGGGCTGCCATTCATGAGAAATTTCCTGGCAGGTACACTGGCGTATAGTGCACTGATGTTTGGCGCATTTGAATGGATGAAAAAGCTGTCGCCAAAATTTGCAACAAACGATGCATGAACATTTTAATTTTTTCATCGTTTTATAATAATGCTTGTTGATTAAAACCGGTGCAATGAAAGTTTGTTCTTTTTTGCCTGCTGCTACGCAGATGATCTACGATATGGGATTGCAGGAGTTCCTCTACGGAGTTACTTTTGAATGTCCAAAAGAGGCTTTGCAAGAAAAACCCAGGGTAGTACGTTACGTACTCGAAGGCAATACTTACACCAGTATCGAGATCGATAAAATATTCTCTGCCTCCAAAGCGCAAGGCAAAAGTCTTTACTATGTAGATGAGGAACTGCTGCAACAAATACAGCCAGACATCATCTTTACGCAGGATGTATGTGAAGTTTGCCAGATTGATACAGCCTGCACTGCTGCGGCTGTTGCTAAGTTGGAGAAGCAACCCTTGCTCGTTCCGCTTACTCCTAACAACTTAACCGATGTATTCGATACCGCAATTTTGATTGCTAAAACTTTGGGTAAAGAAGAAGCTGCTTATAAATACCTGGCGGCGCTTCAGCATAAAATAGATTTCATTATTGATGAGCTGAGGCGAAACAAGGCATTGCCAAAAAGGGTGATGCTGATGGAGTGGATAGAACCCATTTATAATTGCGGGCATTGGATTCCGCACCAGGTTGCATACGCTGGTGGTATTGATATGTTGAGTAATCCGGGTGGAGATAGTATTGTAACATCCTGGGAGAAAATAGTGCGCTATGATCCGGAAGTATTGGTGATTGCGCCATGTGGATTCGATATCAAAAGAACCAGGGAGGAACTATCATTATTAAGCGACAAGCAGGGGTGGAACGATCTATCGGCCGTAAAGAATGGGGCAGTATTCATTGCAGATTACGACCTGTTTACCCAGCCGTCAGCGGGGACATTAACGGATGGTATCGTGTTACTCGCTGCACTTTTTCATCCGGCAATATTTACTGTGCCCAAACATCTCCTGCATAAATACGCATCACTTGCAAATGAACACGCCTATGTGTAAGCACGAAGAAAAATATTGTCCCAAGTGCAACGAACGATTCGAATGTAAAGTGGGTGATATCCTAAATTGTCAGTGCTATGGCATTGAATTTACCGAAGGAGAAAAGAAATTTATTGGCGCACAATTTACGGACTGCTTGTGTGCTACGTGTATGGTCGCTCTTAGATCGGAGTACAATATTCAGCAAAGGAATTTGCATCTGAAAGCACTTCTCAAAAGCCGCTAATTTCCTGGCTTCTTTCCCCTAATCTTTAATCAGCGGTTGAAAAGATGGGCTGATTCTTATGGTGAGGCGCTATGAAAAAAGTATTTTTATTATGAACTTTTTGGAAATGAATTCAGCAACCTTAGTTATTGTGTTTTACAAACCTTAGTAGAAATTCCGTATCGACAGTAAACTAACCTTATTACCTTATTCCAAAGTGAAATGAAATAGAAATCAAGTATTGTATACTCATTTTATTTTTACAACATTGTACCGCTCGCTTCTTATGCTTGAAAATAGTTTGCAAATAAGGTAAAAAGGTAGGAGTGCTCAATTAATTATTTCTACTAAGGTTTAAGATCCAATACTGCACAAGGGGCAAAATCTTGAGTTGATCCTTTTTATGAGCCAGGCAGAAGTACTACTATTTAGCTTCAGTGGCGTCGCACTCTTGTACATTTTATCTTTATGGAGCGAATTATAAAGTAATTCATTTATCCCTTGAGAAGTATAAATGTGTTGTTCAATATTTACCTTTCAAATCACCTTAACACCTCAAAATAAGAAATAGGCAAAAGATGAGGTGGGTTTATAAAAATGATTTTCTATGTTTAAAGCATATATGAACTGGAGTGGAGGCAAAGACTCTACCCTTGCATTGTACAATGTAATGAAAGAGGGTAAATACCAGGTGGATTGTTTGCTGACCAGCATCAATGCTGTTCACGATCGTATTTCTATGCATGGCGTAAGAAGGTCATTGCTCGAAAAGCAGGCGCAGTTGTTGGGGCTGCCGCTTGTGACACTCGAAATGCCGGAGCAGCCTTCGATGGAGGAATACGAAAACCTATTGCAGCAAAAAATAAGGGCATTCAAACAGCAGGGATATGACTACAGTATTTTTGGTGATATCTTCCTGGAGGATCTTAGGAAATACCGGGAGGAAAAATTGAGTTCATTAGCAATACAACCGGTATTCCCTCTTTGGAAAATTGATACCAGGGAGTTGGTGAAGCAGTTTATAGAATTAGGTTTTAAAACCATTGTAGTATGTGTGAACGGACAGTATCTTGATAAAAGTTTTTGTGGCCGCATCATCGATGAACAGTTCCTTCGTGACCTACCGGACAATGTGGATCCTTGTGGCGAAAATGGTGAGTTCCATACCTTTGTTTACGACGGGCCAATGTTTCAGCATCCGTTAACTTTTAGCATCGGAGAGATTGTATATAAAGAATACGATGCTCCTAAAAGCTCGGCTGATGTATGTGGCCAGTCAGTGGACAATACCAATAATTATGGCTTTTGGTTTTGTGATCTCGTTTAATATTTTTTGTTGGATAAAAAAAGATATCGATAATAAAGGCAGACAGCAGGTATGTTATTTGCAGGCCGGTCCGGAATGGATTTTTGTATATTTAATAAGGGGAAAAAAGTGAAGTTATTTTAATAAGGTAATAAGGTTTTTTTCTCTGAGAATTGCTATTTCTACTAAGGTTAATTCATTAATCCATAAAGATTTTACCTAACCTTATTACCTTAGTAGAAATTTTGCTGAAAATATACTCCTAACCTTATTACCTTATTTTTCTGTTTTTCAATATCATTAATTTATCTCTTGCAGACTATAATAGGAAACATGACTTTCAATGCCAGAACCAGGTTCGAATAAAAATTCAGCCAGGTGGCCGTTCATACTGATTCGTAAAAAAGGTTCGAATAAAATAATTGCCAAGCGATTGGAAATGGATGTTATTTGCAATAAATTTTAAAGTTCGGTATGCCAACCAAACAACTCACGACTTCCATCAAATGGAAGAACAACCTTAGTGGACCTGCTCCTTTGCTTACTGATGTACAAGAGTGCGATCCCGATTTATCGGGACTGGCTGCCACCGCAGCCAAACCAGGGATCAACAGCCCGGTACAAAAAAAAATCAACCCCATTGATTTAAAAAACAATCATGCACCACGCTTTTCTTTTGGGAGTATTTACCAACGATCTGCTGTTTTAATAAAGATAGCAAGTGTGCTTTTTATTTTGTTTGTTGTAAGCGTTAACACGCAAGCCCAGTACCAATTTAGAGGAACCGTGGCAGGCAGTGAAGGCGGCCTTCCTTTGCGTGGAGTTACTATTTCGGTGGCCCAACAACCAGTTGCTGTAACTGATTCAAACGGAGTTTTTGAGTTTAGTAGTGTCGTGCAAAAATCTTTGTTGCAATTTTCTCATGTTGGATACCAGGCAAGTTCCGCAGTATATAATTCAGGATCAAATCTGCAAATAATATTGTACCGCTCCAATGCATTTTTAGCGGAAACGGTAGTAAAGGCTTTTGAACGAAATACGGCATTAAAAAATATCCCGGCAACTGTATCGGTGCTCGGCCGTGCTGATCTTGAGCGATATGGTGATGCCAATATTTTGCCCGCTGTAAATACAGTGCCCGGTGTAAAAATGGATGAGCGTAGCCCCGGTAGTTACCGGCTATCTATTCGTGGCAATTTATTAAGATCTCCTTTTGGTGTACGCAATGTAAAAGTGTATTGGAACGGAATACCGTTTACAGATGCTAACGGTACCACTTACCTGAACCAGGTTGGATTTACAAATATTGGCAAAATGGAGATCATTAAAGGGCCGGGTGGAAGTATGTATGGCGCAGGTACCGGCGGGGTCGTTTTATTGAATAGCCGCATTGCAGGTGTGAATGAAAATAGTATCTCCATCAATTCGCTGGTGGGCAGTTATGGCTTAACGGAAAATAATATTGCCTACCGCAGGCAAACAGAAAATGCGAATTATACTTTACAGTATGCGCACCAACAAAGTGATGGCTGGCGGGAGCAGACAAATACAAGACGTGATGTGGCAAATTATACAGGCACTTTCGATATAAGCGCTAAGCAAACCATCAGTGCGAATATTTTTTACAGCGACCTGTACTATCAAACTCCGGGTGGATTAACGGCGGCACAAGTGCTTGCGAATCCACGGCAGGCACGGCCGGCAGGCGCATTTCCCAGTGCGGTGCAGCAGCAGGCGGCGCTTTATTTAAAAACTTTGTATGCAGGTTTTGCACAGGATT
>JBDSAP010000164.1:0-54741 GCA_039922055.1 Ferruginibacter sp. | reverse complement strand
CCTGTACTTGATGATCCCCGATAAAGGTTGTAGCCTACTATGGATGCAAACACAAGTCCATATATCCAATAAATATTAAAACGGTTTTTATTTTTTGATTGGTCATCACCGGATGGAGGAATATTATTAGGACTGCCCTTCCTATTGAGTTCTGTTTTCTTATCTTCTGCCATAATCGCTTGCTTACAATATTTATTTGGTTTATTCCTACCGGTTAAGATAGTAGGGTTGTTAATCTCTGTGTTCAGTCATGGGAGCATCACTCCACATTTCTTCCAACTGGTAAAATTTCCGCGGTTCAGGCAACATTACATGCACCACTACATTCACATAATCAATCAATATCCATTGTTGCGCCTGCCTGCCTTCATGTTTGTATGGAGATTCGCCACATTTTAGTTTTACATCTTCTTCTATAAAATCTGCTATGGCTTTCAACTGTGTGTTATTACTTGCTTCGCAAATAATAAAAAAATCAGTTACAGCTTCCGGTATTTTGCGAAGGTCAAGGCTGACAATATTTTCACCTTTTTTTTCCTGGATAGCATGTATGATCGTTTTAATAATTTTACTGCTCTTAGTTAGCTTCTTGATAGCGCTTTTCTTTCGATTGGCTAATAAAGTAAGGTTGTTCAAATTATATTCTATTTAAATTAAACTTTTCATGGTCTTTGCCATGGATGAAAATGTAGTTAACCAGGCTAACTTTGTTTTTTTTGTTAGCTCCGTGTAGCTTGCAATAGGCGCAAAAGTACTATTTCTTTACCAATCGTTGCATTATGCCGGAACCTGCTTCTTTTATTATTTTAAACCAGGTTGACAGTACCAACAACTATGCCATGGGAACTGTTCATGAAGGATTGGCGAAACACGGAAATGCGGTGTTTTCTCCCTTTCAAACCAATGGAAAGGGGCAACGTGGCAAAGTATGGCAAACCGAACCGGGACAGAATATTGCATTGAGTGTAATATTGAATCCAAAGCATTTAAACGTTCATCATCAATTCCAACTTTCATTGGCGGTTGCACTTGCTTCTTATGATTTATTTAGCAAATACGCTGGAGAAGAAACCTGCATCAAATGGCCAAATGATATTTATTGGCGTGACAGAAAGGCAGCGGGTATCCTGATTGAAAACCTTATTAGTGGAAATGAATGGAAGTGGGCCATTGCCGGAATTGGAATTAATGTTAACCAAACAACGTTTGACAATAGTTTAAAAAAAGTGGTATCGCTAAAGCAGATCACGGGAAAAGATTTTGATCCTGGTGAACTCGCCAAAGAATTGCATCAGCATATTTTAAAGAGAACCGGCGATCTTTCTCGAAAAGCTTTTAGCGTTTTATTAAACGAATACCAGGGGCATTTATACAAAATAAATTCCGTTGTAAAACTTAAGAAAGAGAACATGGTTTTTGAAACGATGATAAAAGGCATTTCACCAACCGGACAGCTTTTAACCTTTGATGTAATTGAGCGGCAATTTGATTTTGGAGAGGTAGAGTGGGTGCTATGATTTTTCGGCTTCTCTTGCAGCTACTTCATATTTGTTGTTGTAATAGCCTTTGCGCATACTTTCAATCAAATATTTTATAATGAAATTGATATAGCCATGCTGCTGAAACTGAGCTATATGGCAAAGCTCATGTTTTACCCAGCGTTTATCGCTTAAAAAAATTTCAGCGCTAACATTATGGAGGTGAATAGTTTTTCCTAACACAATTGCTACAGATTCACTCCTCAATTTCCAGGCTGCTATTCTTGCGATCCAGGAATTTTCTTTGATATTGAAATTATTTTGGCTCAATCAATTTCCAGGCTTGTATGATTTCCTCCGCATGTTGTTTGTTTTTCGGCTTTAAAAATATTTTCCTGATAATACCTTTTTCATCAATTAAAAAAGTGGTGCGATGCAGTCCCATGTAGTTGCGACCGTATAGTTGTTTTTCGCCCCACAAACCGTATTTATCAATGATAGTGTGATCCGGATCGGAGACCAGGGTGAAAGGAAGCTGGTATTTGGCTTCAAATTTTTTATGTTTTTTTACCTCATCCGGACTAACGCCTAATACAGTAAATCCATTTTGTTTAAGAAGCCCAAAATTATCCCGCAGGTTGCAAGCTTGCACAGTGCAGGTGGGTGTATCGTCTTCCGGGTAAAAATAGAGAATGATCTTTTTTCCTTTAAAATCAGCCAGTGAAATCATGTTTCCATTCTGGTCTTTTCCCTTAAAGGCCGGCGCTTTGATGCCCTCTGTAAGTGTTGTCATCTTAATTTGTTTTCGTTCTTCTTTGAATATTCAGGCTACAAAATCAACTTTGCATCTTTGCCTCTTTTTTTCTTTGCGTGAAATTTCCTTAAGCAAACACGTTGATTCACCAATTCACACTTAACTTCTACCTGGTAAAATGATAAGTCTTTTCGGTTCGGTTACCTACACAATCTTCCACGCTGATCTTTAACTCATGCAATCCCGGCGGGCAGCGCTCATCAAATTTGTAAATGAATGTGCGGCCCTTATCATTACTAAACCGAAGCCATTTGCCATCTAATTCAGCACGGAAGTTTTCCAACTCCTCTGTATTATCCTTAACAATAAATGCTAGCCGGCTAAGTTTTGCTGTATTCATTCCTTCTTTAAATCCGACCGGTATGATGATCGGCGGCAGCGTATCTTCTTGCAACTGGAAGTTACCAAATGCCCTGAAAATCGAAGTAAACCATGGATATTGATTAATGGCCTTGCTGTAATCATCCTTACCGCCCCAGGATCGGTGCATCACCATTTTATCAGGATTAGTAGTAGCGGTATTTTTAATATTCACTGCAAACATACTATGCACGGGAACATACCCATTGTGCAATTGGTAAATGGTGTATCCCTTGGCTGGAATTATTTCGTTGTACCTGAACCTGAATGAATCATATACCTGGTTTTCGGCAAGAAAAAACCGCACATTATTGTTCTCGAAAACATTTACAAAACCGGGCTGAAATTCTGTGGCAGCAAATGGTGCATAACCTGCGTTGTTGACGGCCGGAGCAATGGCCATATTGCGCTTTAACTTGAATTCAACTCTTGAAGTATTGCCTGCCGCATCCTTAATTATTATGGAAATTTCATGTATACTATCATCAGGTAAATAGATCACACCATCTCCATCACCATGTTTATAGATACCTTTCGGATAACCGGGTAATTGACTCAGGTGTTGTACATAGTTTCCTCCGGCGCTTTTCAATCGGTAATCTATATGTGCGTTCAGATATCTTGTTTCATCATAACTAATGCTGTCAAGTTGAAACCCTACAACAGCCTGGCCGTTATCGTATAAGGCGGCTTCGTAAATACCATTCCTATTGGTAGATCCTGTGTAACGATCGTATGCAGTAATACCAAAGCTCACCTTATTGCTATTGGTAAGCACCAAATCAGGAGCAGTAGTGTATTTTCCACCGACTTTTTTTACTGGGTAAAATCGTGGCCCTTGCTCGTAAGTACTGATGTTCCTGTCATACAAGGCTAAACGCAAAACATCCGGTGCGATGTTGTCTGTAACGGGCAAACCAAAAAGAAGTGGATTTAATACCTTGTCTGTTTTTGTGTCCCTTATCTCAAAATGCATGTGTGGCCCCTGTGAGCCGCCGGTGTTGCCACTAAACGCAATGAACTGTCCCTTTTTTACCGGCAATAAACCTATGGGGATATCCAAAAAAACACTCCAGCTTTGCAGCAAGTATTGTTGGGCAGTAATATACTTTTCAAGCTCAGGATAAAAATCATTTAAGTGAGCATACAAAGTAGTAAGGCCATTTGGATGGTTGATATAAATGCACCTCCCAAATCCAAAAGGCTCGATTTTAACCTTAGCAATATATCCATCTGCTGCCGCTAAAACCGGCCGGTTTTCCCGCTGATCCGTTCTGCAATCGAGGCCCATGTGGTAATGATTTGGTCTTAATTCACCGAAGTTGGCCGCCAACCCAATCTTGGCATTTACCGGCCATTGAAAATAATTTTGCGGATAAACTTTTTTAATGAATAACTGAGCTGAAAGACAAATATGCAGATGAGCGAATATGCAGATCAACAATATTTTTTTTGAAATGGTAGAAACGTGTGGCCTCAAATCTGTTGGGTTTACGATAGCAAAAATCGTGTATAGCGATAGGAAGGCAAAATATTATTTTGATGGATTACTTATAACGGACTCTTAAAAAATAAAATTAATTTTGTATAAACAGAAAAATAATGAAACTAGTATTGGAAAGAGGAGCAACAAAAAAGCAAATGGAGCAACTTAATGAAAAGCTTAGTCATCTTCCTGTCCGTAAGAAATTAGACTCAAAAAAATATTGTGGTGTGATAAAGCTTAAAGAAGATCCATTAATCATACAAAAAAAGCTCCGGAATGAATGGGAGTAAATTAGTATTGGATACAAATATTATTTTGTATTTGTTGGCCGGTGATAAAACCATTGCCGATTTTTTGCAAGACAAGCAAGGCTACATATCCGTGATTACCGAGTTGGAATTGATCGGCTATCCAGATATGACAATTAAAGAACTACAGCAGATACGTAACTTTCTGGAAGATTGCAGCATCGTTGATTTGAACGAAGAAATTAAATCGATCTATATCAATCTGCGTAAAAAGTATCGTGTTAAGTTAGGAGATGCCGTAATTGCTGCTTCAGCAATTTTTCTAGACCTTCCTTTGATAAGTGCGGATGCCGGCTTTAATAAAATTGAAGAACTAAAATTAACCTTCTACAACTATACTCAGTAACTATCCTGTCTCGTATCCTGCTTTGACGTTTTTCTTTATTTAACGACAACCAGCACTCTTTGTGCAATACAAACGTATTTAATTTACATATACCTAGCATTTAAAATATTAAGCACTTTTATCAACTCCACAAATTTCAAACCTTCGCAATACTCCTCATTTTTCTATACTTTTGCACGCCGCTAATTTCGGCAGATGAAATATGCCAAAAGACAATTCTATTCAATCAGTATTAATTATTGGTTCTGGCCCCATTATTATTGGCCAGGCCTGCGAATTTGACTATTCAGGTACCCAGGCTGCAAGAAGCATCCGTGAAGAAGGTGTAAAAGTTATTTTGATCAACAGCAACCCCGCTACCATCATGACCGATCCGATGATGGCTGACCGGGTTTACCTTTTACCGCTTACCGTAGAAAGCATTGAACAAATTCTCGAAGAAAATAATATAGACGCTGTTTTACCAACCATGGGCGGCCAAACAGCACTCAATCTTTGTAAGGAAGCGGATGAATTGGGCGTGTGGGAAAAGTATAATGTGAGGTTGATCGGGGTTGATATTAAAGCGATAGAAAAAGCCGAAGACCGGGAACAATTCCGCAAATGGATGATTGAAATGGGCATTGCTGTTTGTTCTGCAAAAACAGCCAACTCATTTTTAGAAGGAAAAGAATTTGCACAGGAGATTGGTTTTCCTTTAGTAATAAGACCATCATTTACACTTGGTGGTACCGGCGGAGGTATCGTATTCAAAAAAGAGGAGCTTGATGAAGCTTTAAATAATGGTTTAACAGCATCACCCATTCACGAAGTATTGGTTGAAAAAGCAGTGCTGGGGTGGAAAGAATACGAGCTTGAATTGTTAAGGGACGGCAATGATAATGTAGTAATTATTTGTACTGTTGAAAATTTTGACCCGATGGGTGTACACACGGGTGACAGCATCACAGTTGCTCCCGCTATGACATTGAGTGATACGACCTACCAGGAAATGCGAAATACAGCGATCAGGATGATGCGAGCCCTGGGAAATTTTGCCGGCGGTTGTAATGTACAATTTGCCCTCGATCCAAAAACAGAAAAACTGATCGTGGTTGAGATCAATCCACGTGTAAGCCGCTCTTCTGCTTTAGCGAGTAAGGCTACAGGCTATCCCATTGCTAAAATTGCTGCAAAGCTGGCGCTGGGTTATAACCTTGATGAATTGAAAAACCAGATTACTCAATCCACTTCCGCCTATTTTGAGCCAGCACTGGACTATGTAATTGTAAAAATACCAAGGTGGAATTTCGATAAATTTAAAGGAGCGAATGATACGCTGGGTTTCCAAATGAAATGCGTGGGAGAAGTGATGGCGATCGGCCGTTCTTTTGCAGAAGCTTTACAAAAGGCTTGTCAGAGTTTAGAGAACGAGGCGGTGGGCCTGGGTTACTATGGTAAGAGCCTGATGCATGCGGATGAACTGATCGATTATATTAAAATTCCAAAGTGGGACAGGATATTTAGAATAAAGGATGCACTGATGGCAGGCGCCAGCATCAGGCGTATTTGCGAAAGTACGGGCATTGACCGCTGGTTTATTTACCAGGTTCAAAAGATCTGTAATTGCGAAAAGGAAATTGCTAAGTACGATCTTAAAAGTCTGCCTGATAATTTATTAACAGAAGCAAAGAAATTGGGCTTCAGTGATGAGCAGATAGTCCGGATCATGAAGGAAGATAATGCCGAAGCCATTTATGAAAGAAGGAAGGTAATGGGATTAACGAGGGTATTTAAAATGGTGGATACCTGTAGTGCAGAATTTGAAGCTAAAACGCCTTATTTCTATTCAACTTTCGAAACGCCTTCCAGCTCTTCCAACGGGCAAGGACTTATATCTAACGAATCAAAAGTATCGGATAAGAAAAAAATTATCGTGTTGGGTAGCGGGCCTAACCGTATAGGCCAGGGAATTGAATTTGACTATTGCTGCGTGCATGGCCTCCTTGCCATCCGTGAAGCCGGATACGAATCTATCATGGTGAATTGTAACCCTGAAACAGTTTCTACTGATTTTGATATCGCCGACAAATTATACTTTGAGCCGGTATTCTGGGAGCATCTTTGGGAAATAGTTGAGCACGAAAAGCCCGAAGGTGTGATTGTGCAGCTCGGTGGACAAACAGCTTTAAAACTGGCCAAGCGCTTACATGAAAAAGGCATTAAGATCATAGGCACATCGTTCGACAGTATGGATATAGCGGAAGACAGGGGAAGGTTCAGCGATATGCTGAAAGAGCTGGGTATCCCTTATCCAAACTACGGCACAGCTTATAATACGGATGAGGCTATTGAAGTTGCCAAGTTTGTGGGTTACCCAGTGTTGATTCGGCCAAGCTATGTGTTAGGCGGGCAACGCATGCGTATTGTGCTGAATGATGAGGAACTGGAAAAAGGCGTGCTAAGCCTGATCAAGCATTTGCCCGGTAATAAAATTTTGATCGACCATTTCCTGGACAGGTGCCAGGAGGCAGAGATCGATGCAATTTTTGACGGGGAAGATTTTCATGTAATGGGTGTGATGGAGCATATTGAACCAGCCGGTATCCATAGCGGTGATAGTAATGCCGTGTTACCACAATTTAACCTAAGCCCATTAGTGGTGCACACGATGGAAGAATATGCAGAAAAAATAGCCAGGGCACTTGATATCAAAGGACTGATCAATATACAATTTGCGATTAAAGATGGTAACGTGTTTGTGATAGAGGCCAATCCCAGGGCCAGTCGTACCACGCCATTCATTGCAAAAGCTTACCAGATACCCTACCTGAATATTGCTACAAAAGTGATGATGGGTGTATCTAAGTTGAAAGATTTTACCTACGAGAAAAAATTACAGGGATTTGCCATTAAAGAGCCCGTTTTTTCTTTCAATAAATTTCCCGGTGTAAACAAAGAGTTAGGCCCGGAAATGAAGAGTACCGGCGAAGCCATCCGTTTTATCAAAGATCTGCGTGATCCATACTTCCGCCAATTGTACAAAGAAAGAAGTATGCATTTGAGTAAGTAATTCATCAGGGTGAGTCACCCCTTAAGAGGTGACTCACCCACCCCGCTGGTCTTTTTCTTCCAATAGCTGGTTGTTTTCTACCGACTAAAATGCGCACAATGGTTTTATATTAAGCCATTGTATTATCCAAACCCAGTTCAGATATGGAAGGTTGCTCCCTTCATCCGGCTGCTGTTACCTTTAACAGCGGGCATCATCTTACATTGGTACCTCCAGATCCCCTTAATGCTGATAGTTGCTGCCACAGCGGTTTTTTTTCTTGGATGGTTAATGTTTTACTTTATTTCGCTTTCGTCAAAATACAGGTGGCAGTTTATCCAGGGACTTTTACTGAACCTCCTCCTGGTGAGCCTTGGTTGCCTGCTTACCTGGCAAAAAGATATAAGACATAGTAAAGAATGGTTTGGCAATTATTACCACGACAGTGATTACATCGCAATCAGGATCAATGAGCCCCTGGTTGAAAAAGCCAAATCTTACAAGGCAGACGGTATCGTTGAATGGCTGAACAGGAATGACTCCATTATCAGTTGCAACGGAAAGGTGTTATTGTATTTCTCCAAGGATAGCGCAACTCAACAATTGCACTATGGAGATGTAATATTGATCAGCAAAAATTTACAGCGTATCAAAAACTCCGGGAACCCCGGTGCATTTAATTACGAACGATATGCATCCTTCCAGCAAATCTTTCACAATGTGTACCTCAAAGAGAATGACTGGCTACCCCTGAAGATCAGCCAGGTGAATCCATTAAAGCAATTCATTTTCAATGCAAGAGATTATGTACTATCGATCCTTCAAAAAAATGTAGGCGGCAATAAGGATGAGTTAGGCATTGCACAAGCACTTTTGATTGGATATACCAACGATCTTGATAAAGACCTGGTGCAGGCTTACAGCAACACGGGTGTGGTACATATCATTGCCATATCAGGTATGCACCTTGGGTTGATCTATGTGCTGCTGGTATGGATATTCGGTAAGTTGCCTTTCATTAACCGGTCAAAAATTGTACAGGTACTATTGATACTTGCGTGCCTCTGGATGTTCTCTTTGTTAACCGGCGCTTCTGCCTCCGTGGTAAGAGCGGCTGTGATGTTTACCTTTATTACCATCGGTACTTCTCTTGAAAAGCGTTCGTCCATTTATAATTCTCTTGCCGCATCGGCCTTTGTAATGCTTTGCTATAATCCATATTTTATTTGGGATGTAGGTTTCCAGCTTTCTTATCTTGCCGTTGTCGGTATCATTATTTTTCAAAAACCGGTGTACAACTGGTTTTACATCAAAAATAAATGGCTTGACAAGGTTTGGAAATTGGCCGCTATTTCAATAGCTGCGCAGGTGCTCACCTTTCCTGTTTGTATTTATTACTTTCACCAGTTCCCCAATTTATTCCTGCTCACCAATATAATAGCGGTGCCATTATCCAGTATCATTTTATATGCAGAGATTGCCCTCGTGTGTTTCTCGGGCGTGCCGGGTGTTGGTTTTTTATTGGGCAAACTTGTTGGAATGCTGGTAGGAGCAATGAATGCATTCATTCTTTGGATGAATGATTTCCCTTATGCTGTTTGGGATAAAATTTCTTCATCTGTTTTATCCACCTGGCTCTTGTATGCGGTGGTAATAAGTATAGCCGCCTGGCTGATCAACAAAAATAGAGGAATACTAAAGTTTTCATTACTGAGCTTACTGGCTTTTGTAGTGGTATATGCTCATGATAAATGGCAGATCAAGAACCAGCAAAAACTAATTGTTTACAATGTATCACAGCACCAGGCCATTGATTTTGTAAGTGGAAATAAATATCGGTTTATAGGTGATAGTATTCTGCTGGAAGACGGCATGCTTCAGAATTTTAACCTGAAACCCGGCAGGGTAGCATTGCAATTAACGCAACCAACCATGGAACTGAACGGGCTCTTTCCAACCAACTCGTTTTACCAGTTTCATCATACCAAAATTCTCCTGGTCAACGGGCCGCTGTATTATGAACCTGCTGCGCAGAAAATTGATCTGGATATCATCATCATTTCTCACGGGCCTAAAATCTCGATAGCCCAATTAGCCGCCGTTTTCAATTGCAGGCAGTATGTTTTTGATGCGTCTAACAGTTTGTGGAAAATTGATAAATGGCGGAAAGATTGCGAAGAATTACATTTGCGCTCTCATTCAATTCCTTCAGACGGAGCATTCGTTTTAAATATTGAATGAAGGCATTTTGATTCCAAACAATTTTAATCATTCCTCCACCGGATCTTTTCATCATGAAAAAAATTCAATCAGCGCTGATCTCCGTATTTTATAAAGATGGCTTAGAAAACATAGTAAAGGAATTGCATCGCCTTGGTGTAGTAATCTATTCAACAGGCGGCACGCAAAAATTCATTGAAGGATTAAACGTTCCTTGTGTACCAGTAGAATCCTTGACAACCTATCCTTCCATTTTAGGAGGCAGGGTAAAAACACTGCACCCTTCCGTATTCGGCGGAATACTCGGCAGAAGGGATAATGAAACTGATATTCAGGAAATGAAGCAATATAATATTCCTGAACTCGACCTGGTTATTGTTGATCTCTACCCTTTTGAAGAAACGCTTGCAAGCGTTAACAGCGATGATTTTACAGGGACTGAGGAACAAAAGCAACAACTCATTATTGAAAAAATTGATATCGGCGGACCTTCCATGATTAGAGGCGCTGCAAAAAACTTCCGGGATGTATTAGTAGTAGCTGCAAAAAAAGAATATGCAGAATTGGAGAATTTACTTTACGAGCAAAAAGGAGAAACAACTATTGAACAACGCAAAGGATTTGCAGCAAAGGCATTTGAAGTAGTGGCCCATTATGATGTGGCGATAGCCAAATATTTTAATCCTTCGGAAGCATTGTTTTTTCTTGAATCAGTTACCAATCCAAAAGCAATGCGTTATGGTGAAAACCCTCACCAGTCGGGCGTTTTTTACGGTGATCTTCATAAATTATTCGACCAGTTAAATGGTAAGGAATTATCCTACAATAACCTGGTTGATGTAGATGCAGCAGTACAGATTATCAACGAATTTGATATTTCCTCCGGCTTACAAGAATCAGCAATTGCTGCTAAAAGAGCGGTGACATTTGCCATCATCAAGCATACCAACGTTTGTGGCATTGCTGAAAGGTCCACGGTAAAAGACGCATGGGACGCAGCACTTGCCGGAGATCCTGAAAGTGCATTTGGTGGTGTGCTTGTAACGAATGCAGTGGTAGATAAAGTTACGGCTGAAGCCATCAACGATATTTTCTTTGAAGTGTTGATCGCTCCTGGTTTTAATGAAGATGCGCTCACAGTTCTTCGTTCCAAAAAGAACAGGATATTGCTTCAGCTAAAAGGAAAAGCCAGTGTGAAGGAACAATACAAATCGGTGTTGAATGGCGTATTGGTTCAGGGAGTTGATGAAGGTAATTTCAAAGAATGGAAAGAAGTAGGCGGGCGTGAAACAACTACTGCTGAAAGGGAAGACCTGACCTTTGCTAATATCGTTGCGAAACATTTGAAAAGTAATTCAATAGCATTGGTAAAAAACAAACAACTGGCAGGAAAAGGATGTGGCCAAACTTCACGAATAGATTCTTTGCGTCAATCATTAGATAAGGCTAAGCAATTTAATTTTGACCTCAATGGTGCGGCTCTCGCCAGCGATGCATTTTTCCCTTTTGATGATTGTGTAAAGATTGCACATGCCGCGGGTATCACTTCATTTATACAGCCGGGTGGTTCCATCCGGGATAATGATTCCATAGAGTATTGCAAGCAAAACGGCCTGGCAATGGTGATCACTTCGTTGCGTCATTTTAAACATTAATTGTTTTTACGGGAGTAACTAAAGTCTCGATCTATAAATCGTCAATCAATATCGTCGAATTATGCCCTGATGCTTTATCGCAAGGGTGTAGGCGGCCATGTGCGTTAGCAATCCTGCTGCGCCGAGTCTTCAAAGTAAACCTTGCTTGATAAAACTCAGCCAGTTTAAATTACACCATCATTTTTTTGCATTGTGTTTTGCACTGCTGTACACCCAATCCCCTCATATACAAAGCCACTTACCACAGGGTTTTGATGAATGTAACAGAATATTTCTGCAAACATTTTTGGATTTAGTATTTCAATTGGCTTGTTATGCTGTTGCAAAATTGCCATCCAATAGCTATCGTATCAGTTTTATTACTATTCTTTTTGCCTGTCTTTTCCCACAGCCATATTATCCATTCCCGCCTGCTTTCCTGCGGATTTCTTTTATTAGCTTTTTAATATGAAAAGCCATACTTCGAAATTGCAACCTCATTCCTGTTATTTCTTTTAATCGCCAGGTTTAAAACCTATTCTCTTTCTTGGTTCCTGTAGTGGATTTAATAACTGTTTCAAGGCTTCAAAAATCAATTTTATATCTTGATCATGGGCCATTAATTTTTTTTCCACTTTTTGCATCTGCAATAAAATGTCTTTGTTCGTTGATAGCATTTCTCTCATTTTTACAAAGATTTCTATTACTCTGATACTTACATTCAAAGCTTGTTTACTTTTTAAAACACTTGCTAACATCAATACACCGTGTTCTGTAAAAGCGTAAGGTAGGAAGCCTCCTAATTGCTGTTTTGATGGTATCGCATTTTGCGATACCATAGCTTCAACTTCCTTCGCTGTCAACTGGAACATAAAATTAGATGGGAATTTTTCTATATTCCTTTTTACCTGCTCTCTTAATCTTATTGCCTGAACACCGTATAACTCTGCCAGGTCTCTATCCAGCATTATTTTTTGCTTGCGCATGTAATAAATTTTATTCACTATAATTTCATCCACTACGGTTATTTGACTTACTGCTTTTGCCATATTGATTTTCTGAAGATTTACAAATATAATTTATCCAAACAGATGATGTTATAAGCTGATCAGTTAGTGTTGCCAACTCCCGCATTTGGTACAGAGTGCTTTAAACATTTCTGCTGATACATTGATTTATGGCGCTACCGATGAGAAGGCAAAAATAATTAAAGGATACTGATTTGCTGAACATGTTTACTAAAGTGCAGGCGCTTGATAACACCGATTTAACCGCCGTAAAAACTTTACTCAAAGCGCTTATTTTTCAAAAAGGAACACAGCAATGGCTGAGACAATAAAAAAACCAGCAACACTTTTTTGTATTGCTGACTGAGTTCCTTTTATTTTGTTACTGTATCCCAGGTTCGGCACAAGTGGGACGCTTGCGCCAATGAGGGTCCCGCATGCTGCACATTATACGGTTGATGAGGGAGATAGTCTTATTAAAATACAAGCTGTATTAGGTTTTGCTCAAGATAGCGATGCTCATTGGAAAATGAGGTTTTGATAAATAAAAAAACCGTTACACTTTTTATAGTATAACGGTTAACTGTTTAATATTCTATAACTGCATTATAGTTGTTGATGCAGTCGTTGCCGGACTGGAATAATAAACCGTGCTTACCGGTAGGCAATTTTTAATTTCCTGTTGATGGTTTTTGAGCGGGGTACATTTGCTTCTCTACCCCGGCGCTATCCATTCCGGGAGGAACGATAACAACCCCATCGTGATCCCTCAATGTGAATTTAACAGGCATTCCATGTTTATCTCCTGATTTTGCCATCAGGGAATTAAATTTATCCTGCGCTTTTACAAAGGCAGCAGAATCTGAGTCTGCATATATATTATCTTTCTCCGTTACCATCGTTGTATCACCGTCACTCTTGCTGCTATAAAATGTTTCGAGTGTATAGGTATTCCCGCCTCCACAGGAACACAACATGGCAACCGCAAGGGAAAATAAAACTGTGAGTTTTTTCATGAGAATGATTTTTAGTTAAAACGGTTATTAATTAATCAGTTTCCGTTTAATTTATTTGAACATTTTCAAATACGGGAGTAGGAGAAAAACGGGCTTAATTTATTTGCAACACAGGCAACGATTAAACGATTATTAGAGCACTATCGTTCTTCATCATAAGAAACAATGGTGCCCTCATTGGCAAGACCACGTCCCGTCCTGGCTTTTGCATTTTCCATTGCGGAAGTCCCAATGTCACCACCAACTCCTCTTTTCTTTTTTGAGGTTTCATTTTGTTTGCTCTTTGTATTCTTCTGATGTGTAGAAGACGGTTTTGCAGTTTTCATGACAGTATTTTTTAAAGATGATCTGTTACAGTTAAACGAACCAAGTATATGCCATAAAGATTCATAGCTAAAAAAGATTTACGTCAAACATATTGTCCATTTTTCTCATCAAAATGAGGTCATTATATGATGTTCTAAGCCGGTTAAATATTTGGGGAAGGTTGGCGCCGTTGAATATATTGATGAGTGAAAGGCAAAAATTATTGGTTTATTTCACCAATAAATTTTTCATAAACGTCTCTCCATTCTGCAAATTGCGGATCTGTGCCTAAAAAATTATTGTGCCAAATGCTTATGAACGTACCGTTCACTGATCTGCATATTTTATGATAGTGCTTCATTTCTTCAAGCGCCTGCTGCGCCGAAAAATGCTGTTCGTAAAAGGAGTTTGCTTCCATAAAGCAAAAGGGGTGAATGAGCAGATCCGATTGTTCCTCCCTTTCAAGATCGTACCAATGAAACGAACTGGCCACCGAAGCCCTAAAGCCATTGATGCTGCCATACCCCATTGAATAATCATCCGTGATGTTTAGTTCCGTCAACCGGCGATATCCTTCGGGCAAATTAAACCGGATATAATGCTGCCGGGAACTGGTTACTGTCTTTTCCGCCATAGCTTCCAACAGCTCTTTTTCGGCAGCGAGCAAAGGCAACCGATCGCCGCTTTGCCAGGATGGATGTATGCCAACCGGGTATTTCCTTGCATGTTTTTTTACAAGCTTCCACATCGCAGTCTTATGCGGTAGAATATTCTTATCGTAACGTCCATTTTTTTCTGCCACCAGGAAAAAGTAATGTGCCTGTAAACTATAACGCTGATGCAAACTGTTCAGCCAATTGTAGCAGTCAAACGGATCTTGTTGTAAGCCAGATAAAACTTTAAGTCTTTGCAGCGAAGGAGACCTTAAAAAACTGCCGGCATTCCTCAGCAATCCTTTATGGCGAAATGAGTACGCAATATCTATATCGTAAGTAGGAAAAAAAGTTCCTGCCTCAACAGAAGCAGGCTGCTCAATTGCAAAATGCGGAAAGGTTCTTTGAACAAGTTGCGCAAAATCTTTCACCCAAATATTGATCAGCGGCAGTTGGAGAAAATTTGATTTAAACGCAACTGAGTTTTCATGCGCATATCGTCCGTACATATCTTTTTGATGGGGCAGATACTCTTCGTAGCGGCTGAGCAAATAAAAGGAAGCGGCAAAAATATCAAAAGGGAAATGCCCATTTTCAGTTTTGAAAAAAGCGGGATAGCTGTTTGTCTCGAAGCAATCGATCTGCTGTTGCTCTATGTTCGTTTCAAATAATAATTCTTTATTTACAACATGTACTTCTTCGCTGGTAAAACTATCTGTACTGTAATTGATTTTTACTCCATAAGTGTTTATAAACTCTTGTGAATCGATGGTAAACCTGCAATCAAGTCCTAACAGCATCTTAAAAATGAAATGCGAGATATATTGCAGGCGGGCCGAAGTAGTATGTGAATAGATGATCACCATAAAATAAAATAGCTGTGATTACGGCTATTAAAAATAAATGGTAATTACCACAAGAGCGATTGTTTATTTTCTATAACGTTCCTTCCACAATTCATTGAATGTTTTTGGACTGAAATCAAGTTCGCTCCTGTGTTGTTTCCAACCCTTAAATAATCCATTCACTACTTTATTTTTCAGGTTTCCATTTCCCATATTCATGAGACCTCTTTTTAGGCTGGCGATCTTCCACATCTTCCAGGCCATTTTTTCGGAAAAGCTATTTAGCCCTTCCTTTACTGATTCATAGCGGTTCTCCAACAGCAACTCATGCAGGTTTATTTTTACGGCGCACACCTGCGTGCAGGCGCCACATAGTGACGAAGCATAACTTAAATGCTTATAGTCTTCCATGTTCTGCAGATTGGGTGTGATAACACTACCAATCGGGCCACTATAGGTAGCGCCATAAGCATGGCCGCCGATATTTTTATAAACAGGACATGCATTCAAACATGCGCCGCAACGAATACAATACAGGCTCTCTCTTTGCTTAGGATTTTGCAGAATGTTGGTGCGTCCGTTGTCCAATAATATCACATACATTTCATCGGGTCCATCTGTTTCATTTGCCTGTCTTGGGCCGGTTATGATGGTATTATAGACGGTTACTTTTTGCCCCGTTCCATAAGTGGAAAGCAGCGGCCAAAAAAGTCCGAGATCGGTCAGTGAAGGAAGCATTTTTTCAATACCCACAATTACAATGTGGGTTTTAGGGAAAGCGCAGCTCAACCTTGCATTACCTTCATTTTCGGTAACGGCAACGGCGCCAATATCGCTGATAATAAAATTGGCGCCCGTTACCCCTACCTGCGCCTCCATATATTTTTCACGCAATATTTTTCTTGCTACCTGTGTCAGTTGCTCAGGCGTAAGGTTGATAGGTGTACCCAACTTTTCATGAAAAAGTTTTGCCACATCTTCCTTGCTTTTGTGCATAGCTGGCGTTACAATATGATAAGGCGGCTCACCATCGAGCTGCTGAATATATTCGCCGAGATCGGTCTCTACACTTTCAATTCCATTTTTTTCAAGCGCAGCATTCAGGTGAATTTCTTCAGTAACCATACTCTTGCTCTTCACCAGTTTTTTACAATTTTTCTCCCGGCAAATTGTTAGTATTTCATCAATGGCTTGTTTTGCATTTTCTGCCCATATTACCTTGCCACCTCTTTTGGTAAATTGTTGTTCAAATTGTTCCAGTTGCTGATCGAGGTTTTCAATTGCACGCCATTTAATATTTTTAGCCCTTTCTCTTGCAAGGCTCATATCGGGGAACTGTTCCTTTCCTTCAGGCACCTTAGCGTTATACTTGCTGATGTTGAAATTGATCTTGCGGCGATGATCGAGATCAGCTGCTTTGATTTGTGATTTTGCCAGGAAAGTTTGGGAAGTTTCTGTCATCATCGGCTTAAGCAATTTTAATTTTGCCTTCTCGTACCTGCCGCATAAATTCTTTCTTCTGTGCTAATGTCATGCCTGCCATTCTTGTTGCCAATTTCTCTTTTATGGTATAAAAAAATGCAACAGTATCAAATGTTTTTTTTTCTTTAGTTTTCATCTTTCAAAAATTCTAATGGTGAGCGAATGTCTATTGTGGGATAACCAGAACGAATATTAATTGAATGAAATAATTTTATTTTATCAAAGTTTACAATATGCTTGAAGTTCCAACTTATCAAACAATCTAACCGGTTGACTGAGGCAATAGCGATGTGGTAAGCGTCATTTTCACTTGATTTTCCCAATGCTTTTTCCGTGATGTAAGTTTGAGCTAAATTTTCTGCTTCATCATCTATCTCGACATAATGCAAGCAATCTTCAGGGATTTTGTCTTTGACCTCCCTAACTCTCCGTGGTGCTAAAATCAATTCTGTTTCATTTACTTCCGAAAAATAAATATCAAAGTCTTTGTTCTCTATTCTTTTAAATAGCTTTCTGGTAGCTTCTTCAAACTCCTCATCATAATAGCCTCCAAGAACAGAATTATCAATATAAATTCGTGGCTTTCCCATGAAAGTAAAGTTAGGATAGAATTCCCTGCAAATTTTTTGAAAGAAAAGTTCACGATAAAACTCCTTTTTACCATACCTCTAAGCAACCTTAGCTTTCAACACACCCAACTCTTTCGCCACTTTTGTAAATGCAGCAATAGCTTTATCAAGATGCGTTTTTTCATGCGCCGCACTTAACTGTACCCTTATCCGTGCCTGGCCTTTCGCCACAACAGGAAAGAAAAAGCCGATCACATAAATTCCTTCGTCTAATAACTTTGCTGCAAAGTTTTGAGCGATGTTGGCGTCGTACAACATGATAGGAACGATCGGGTGTTCACCGGGTTTTATATCAAAACCTGCCTCCGTCATTTTGGTACGAAAGTATTTTGTGTTTGACTCTAATTTATCCCTCAGTTCGGTGGTTTCACTCAGCATATTAAGAACGGCAATAGAAGCACCAACGATACTCGGGGCAACCGTATTGCTGAACAAATAGGGGCGGCTGCGCTGCCTTAGCATTTCGATGATCGCTTTGCTACCACTTGTAAATCCACCGCTTGCACCACCGAGCGCTTTGCCCAATGTACCGGTAATAATATCGATTCTGCCCAACACACCTCGATACTCATGGGTGCCACGGCCCGTCTTACCTAAAAAGCCCGAAGAGTGTGCCTCATCTATCATTACGATGGCATCGTACTTATCCGCCAGCCCACATATTTTATCCAACTGTGCAATGGTGCCATCCATACTAAATGAGCCGTCAGAAACAATAATTCGATTCCGTAAATGGGCAGACTCCTTCAATTTTGTTTCAAGGTCTTCCATATTATTGTGCTCGTAGCGGAAGCGCTGCGCCTTGCATAATCGTACGCCATCAATAATGCTGGCATGGTTGAGTGCATCGCTGATAATAGCATCTTCTTCTCCAAACAAGGGTTCAAAAACACCACCGTTCGCATCAAAAGCAGCAGCGTATAAGATCGTGTCTTCAGTTCCTAAAAATTCAGATAATTTTTTCTCGAGCTCCTTGTGTATATCCTGTGTACCACAGATAAATCGTACGCTGCTCATCCCATAGCCACGATGATCGATGTATTTTTTTGCAGCGGCAACTACTTTTGGATGGGATGAAAGACCAAGGTAATTGTTGGCGCAAAAGTTCAACACATTTCTTCCCGCCACAATTATCTCAGCCCCCTGCTCGCTTGTAATGATGCGCTCTTTTTTGTACAGCCCTGCTTTTTCAATTTCCTCCACTTCTTCAGCTATACGATTTACAAAATTTTGATTCATTTTAGTCGGGTGTGGTTGAGCTACAAAATTAAGTGAGCAATGAGGTTTTCAAAGGATTGTTTTTATAAGTTTTAACAATTATTATTTAGAGCTGTAACATTTTAAAATTATTTTCGTTCTACCCCCAAAAAACTACTGTATATGCCAATAAAAAAATCTGCCATCCTACTGATGGCAATAACCGCCGCCTCTTTTACCTTGTTGGCATTATCATCCTCTAAAAAACTTCCGGCGGCCGCTCCCACTGAATGTATGAAAATGAAAACCTGCGACCAAATCATAGAAGCCCCGGCTTTTTCTTCCTGGGACATCATTTCACACATAGTATTCAGGCCAACAGCATAAAAGTTTAACTTTTTGTAACTTTTACAAAGGATAGGCGTATAGCTTATAATATTGCCAAAATCAAACAAACAAATCAGCACCAATCAATTGCTGTATGACGGAAAGAGAATATAACCAATGTGTGAACCTGTACGCAGATAATGTGTACCGCTTTATCCTTAAAAACCTGGGACACCAGGAAGATGCAAGGGATATTGTGCAAGGCGCTTTTGAAAAGATGTGGATCAACAGGGATATTGTGGATAATGACCGGTGCAAAAGCTATTTATTTACTGTTGCCTATCATCAAATGATAGATCATATACGAAAGAATAAAAGGATTGTATTGAAAGAAGAATTCAATGAAGAGGCAAAGGTAGCCGGAGCGGTGCATCATGATTCCAAACGCATTTTGCATGAGGCGGTGAACAGGTTGAACGAAACACAAAAAAGCCTGGTGATGTTGAAAGATTATGAAGGATACAGCTACGAAGAGATCGGAAAAATTACCGGGCTGAACGATAGCCAGGTAAAAGTGTATTTGCATCGTGCAAGATTGCAATTAAGAGAGTATATTGTAAAACGGGAAAATGTTATTTAGCAGGCAGGAGGATAAAGGTTAAAAAGTAAGATGCTGCCAGTTGCAATAAAAATATAAGCAATGACCATTAACAGACATAATTACGAAACGTTTTTTTTAATGTATATAGACAATGAATTGCCTGATACAGAAAAAAAACTTGTAGACGAATTTGTCCGGGAGAACCCCGATTTGGAGGAAGAACTATTGATGCTGCAACAGAGCGTGGTGGTTCCTGACACCATTGTTTTTGATGATAAAGAAGCATTGTATAAAAATCAATTTGATACTTCGGGGCTACAGGAAAAATTATTTCTTCACCTTGATAATGAATTGAGCGAATCGGAAAGTGAACTATTAATGGAACGCATCAATTCTGATGATGGCTTAAAAAAAGAGTGGGAAATTCTACAACAAACAAAATTAATTTCCGATGAGTTGATAGTGTTTGCCGATAAGGAAATTTTGTACAAGAAAGAAAATGGCAAGGTCGTTGCCTTTCCATGGATGAAACTGGCTGTAGCAGCGGTTTTCCTTGGATTTATTGTTTGGGGTGGAATTGCTTATTTAAATAATAGAGGGAACTCCACAGATAAAATAACTGTAAAGGCAGACAAACAATCGCCGGATAAAACTCCTGCAATCAGCGATACAGCAAGCCAGGTAATAGTGCAAACTCCACAAAGGCTACAGCCAAAAGAGGAATCTACGATAGCCCGCGTTGCCCCTGCAAATACTCCCAATATTAAAAAAGTTAATACTGTAGAAAAATCGATTGACAAAAAGAAAGAATTATCTGAAGAACAGGCGCTTGTAAAAAATCGCAAAACGAATAATCTGCCTGAGCCATATTTTAATAATATTAACAACGACAACAGTAACAAAATTAGTACAGCTACCGTACTATCTGAAATGAAGGCTAATAACATTGATGATTCCGGGAATCATGTTACTAAAACCAGGCAGCCAAAAACAATTGAGCCTGACAATTCATTTGCCACTACTGCATCACTACCTGAAAGCAGCGAAGAAAACAACGATCACATTTTCTTTATGGATGAAGAAAAAGTAAAGAAAACAAAGCTTGGTGGATTTCTTCGTAAAGCAAAAAGAGTGTTTGAGAGAAACGCCAAGATCAAACCTGGAAGCACTAACATTAAAGTTGCCAACCTGGAATTTGCAATTCAATAAAATTTTTAAAACAAAAAACAATGAGCAAGCTATTTACATTAATGGCACTGGTAATATTTTGTACCACTGCTAAAGCACAAGATGATTCCACTAAAAAGGATTTCAATCAAATTGACACCATCAGGGTTGGCAATATGATCATTATCAAGGATAAAAGTAAGACCGATAATGACGGCAGAAACACCCATTTCACGATGGGCCGCAACAGGAAAAAGATCACATCGAATGTGAGTACCAATTGGGGAATTGTTGATCTCGGATTTTCCAACTATGATGACCAGACAAATTATGGATCTGCCGGATCTTATCTTTTCAACAGGCCAGGCACCACAGCCCTCGGGGAAGGCGATTTTAAACTAAGAACCGGGAAGAGTATCAATGTGAACATCTGGTTTTTTATGCAACGGCTCAACGTGATTAAACATTATGTGAACCTAAAGTACGGTCTCGGTCTTGAATTGAATAACTATCGTTATAAATCAAGTATCAGCTACCTCGAACAAAACCCATTTGTTGCATCACAGGCTGCTAACCCGGTTATCTTTCGGGATTCAATAAAATTTTCAAAGAATAAACTTGCAGCAGATTACCTAACGGCGCCATTCATGCTGAACCTGTGCACCAATCCTGCTTATGAGAACAAAGGCCTCAGCCTCAGTGTGGGTGTGAGCGCGGGTTATCTTTACAGCCAGCGTAATAAACAAATAAGTGACGAAAGAGGTAAAAAGAAAAATAAGGGTGATTATGACCTCGAACGTTTCAAGCTTTCTTATATCGCTGAACTTGGTCTTGGCCCTGTACGCTTATATGGTTCTTACAGCCCTCAATCAATGTATAAAAATGGGCTGGATATGAGACCGTATACATTGGGTGTCCGTTTAAGTAACTGGTAAACTTATTAGCATATTTCATTGCTGCCCCTGCATTTAGCAGGGGCATTTTACTTTTCAGCCATCAATATCCTCGAAACCATAAGAATTTGCCCGGAATTACGTTAATGTAGAAAGCCCTGTATTGAACGCAATCCAACAACCTTTGAAAGAAAGAAAAATATTTTTCCCCAACCTTGATGGATTGAGAACCATTGCATTCTTAATGGTTTTTATATGGCATGCGCTCAAGGCTCCGTTTGATATGCTGGCGATTGATAACCCCTTGCTGCAAAAATTCTTCTATTTCTTTTTAAATGGGAAAACAGGCGTGTCGATTTTCTTTGTCCTCAGCGGTTTTCTCATCACTTATTTAATGCTGGCCGAAATAAGGCTGAATGGGAAAGTAAACATTCCCCGGTTTTATTTACGCCGCAGCCTGCGTATCTGGCCGCTGTATTTTTTGATTCTTTTCCTGCTATTTGGAGTTGCTCCACTCGTGATGCAATTATTGAATTTCAACTGGAATGAATTTGATATGAAGCCCGCCTATTACTTTTTATTCCTCAGCAATTTTGATGTACTGAATATTTACCTGGCGCATGGTACCGACTTGTTACCAGCTACTGTTACCTGGTCCGTTGCCATTGAAGAACAATTTTATCTTATATGGCCCCTATTATTTTCATGTACCCCCACTCGGTTTTACAAATTTGTATTTCCTGCTTTATTGGTTGTATCATATACCTACCGGGCCCTGTATGCAAATAGTTCAGCGGTTTTAAATTTCCATACACTCAGCGTATGCGGCGATCTTGCGCTGGGCGGATGGGTTGCCTATTTAAGCTTCACAAAAAAAGGGTTTGTCGACTTTTTTATCGCACAGTCTAAACGGTTCAGGTTCTGTGTATATTTTTTTAGCCTGATCGCCCTGTACCTGACACAATTTATTGACAATGATTTTATGAACTCTTTTGGAAGACTGTTTCAGACCATCTTTTTTGCATATATCATTTTAGATCAAAATTTTAGCAAGGGCACATCTTTCAAATTCTCCAACAGCCGCTTTCTTACATTTTGGGGTAGATATACTTATGGACTTTACCTCTGGCATCCGCTCGTATTGATGACGATCACGTTATTACTCACCAAACTCTTCCATTTTTCGCTGCAGAATATATCTACCTATCTCATCGTCGCTGCCAGCGGCTTTGTGGGGAGTATGGCCATAAGTTATTTCAGCTACGAATTCTTCGAAAGCTACTTTTTACGAATGAAAAATAAACTCGCATTCGTCAAAGCGCAGGCTCCCGTTAAATTTTTTGAAATGTTAAAACAACAGTAATGTTGATATGCCGCACATAATATTTTTGAATGGCACAACGTTTGAATACTGATGTCAAACTTTTCCCGATTGATGAAGATTTTTGGTTTGTTTCCCCTGGCAGCATGTTGCGTCATTGTTGCCTTGATGGCTTTTGTTCCTCATATAAAAAATGATCATTCTCCTGCAAAAAAGGTACTCTTAACTAAAATATCTCTCCACAGAACTGCGGTCGCTGTTACAGAGAATCCCTATTATATTATTGTTGATAAAAGTGATTACGAATTAAAGGTATATGACAGCGAAGGTTGGTATGCAACCTACCCGATTGTATTCGGCAGCAGGGACTTGGGAGATAAAATGAAGGAGGGAGATAAAAAAACACCGGATGGCCAGTTTAAAGTAATACAAAAAAAGATGCATCCAAAATGGGGGCCTGAGTTGCTGCTCGATTATCCCAATGATATCAGTATTAAAAAATTCAACGAAAGAAAACAAAGAGGACTGCTACCAAAAAATGCGAAGATCGGCAGCGGTATTGCCATCCATGCCACCAGGCCCGAAGAAGAATGGACCGTTGATAATTTTTACAACTGGACCGATGGATGTATCTCTGTAAAATATACCGAGATGAAAGACCTGTTTAGTTATATCCCAATCGGTACACCCGTTACCATACAACGATAGCCCACAGGCCGGCATAAATAGCTGTTGATTCTTTTATTCTTCCCTGCCACTTTGTTGAAAATTTGTTTATTGTCATGGAGGTAGTTATTTGGCGTTAAAAAAGATGCATCATTATATTTGCCGCTACCGATATAGTTTGATAGCTCAAAAATCCCATCAATAATGCTTCCGATATTATTTTACAACCAGCTTGATAGTAAAAACGTACAAAAAAACTTTGACAAGGTTTTACAACAGTTGAGTGAAGGCGACTTTAAAAGTGCTGATGTGCGGAAAATGACCAGTACCGGTTATTATCGGGCGAGGTTAAATATTAAGGATAGGCTGCTTTTTACGATCGTATTTTATAATCAAAAGAAATATTTACTGCTGCTGGAAGTTATACAACATCATGATTACGCAAAGTCTAGATTTTTGCGAGGCGCTCAGCTTCCCGCAGATGAAGATATGCAGCCCCTTTTAAATGCCGATGATGTAAAGGCGATGGAATCAATGCGCCTGAATTATATAAATGAAACCCGGCACGACATTCATTTCCTTAATAAATTCATTTCCTTTGATGATACACAGCGGGCTATTTTTACCCTGCATCCTCCCTTAATAATTATCGGTTCGGCAGGCAGCGGCAAAACGGTACTGGTGTTAGAAAAGCTAAAGCAACTAAAGGGGAACGTAGCCTATATTTCATTAAGTAATTACCTGGTAGAAAATGCCCGTAAAATTTATTATTCTAATGGATATGAAAATGAAAACAGCGAAGTAGATTTTTTATCTTTTCAGCAATACATCGAAAGCTGGGAAATACCGCAAGGGAAAGAAATCCACTTCAGGGCTTTTGAGCAATGGTTTAAAAAGCATACTCAGCAGGTAAAAATAGCCGAACCCTACCAGGTTTACGAAGAGTTTAAAGGAGTACTCACGGGTTCGCCATTGCATACAGCGTTTTTAACCAGGGAAGAATATTTGTCATTAGGCATTAAACAATCCATTTTTTCGGCTGATAAAAGGGAGCAGATATATGGCCTGTTTACTAAATATCTGCAATGGATGAAAGAAAATAATTACTACGATAGCAATATGCTTTCATACGAATACCTGCAATTAGTAAAACCACGCTACGATTATATAATGATTGATGAAGTGCAGGACATTACAGGTATTCAATTAAAATGCATCATGCAATCTCTTAACAGTAGGGCGAATTTTATACTCACCGGGGATAGCAACCAGATTGTTCATCCGAACTTTTTTTCATGGTCGAAGATTAAGACCTATCTGTACCAGCATGGCACCGATAATAAACAGGTACACCTGCTGCAAACCAATTATCGTAATTCGCCGCAGGTGGTGCAGTTATCCAACACACTACTGAAAATAAAAAATGCACGCTTTGGCTCAATAGATAAAGAAAGCAACTACCTCATCAATACTAACAGCAACCAGGCAGGCGAAGTACTACTTATGCAAGATGATGATAAAGTAAAAGCAGGGCTGAACAGTAAGACGCAAAACTCAACCCATTATGCTGTTATTGTAGCCGATAATTATTTGAAAGAAGAAGCACGCCGGTATTTTAAAACACCACTTATTTTTTCGGTTCAGGAAGCAAAAGGGCTTGAATATGAAAATGTGATTTTACTCAATTTTATTTCAGCAAATCCAGCGGAGTTTAAAGAAATTATTAATGGGGTGCATGCATCGGATTTGTGTGATGATACATTGCGGTATGCAAGACCTGCTGATAAAAGTGATAAAGATGCAGAGATCTACAAATTTTATATCAATTCTTTTTACGTAGCCATTACCCGATCCGTTAAGAATATTTATTTATTTGAGAAACAGGTGAATCATCCTGTATTGGAATTGTTATCCCTAAAAGAGATAACAAAACCACTTCAGGTAACCGAACAAAAATCTGACAAACATGAATGGCTAGAAGAAGCGCGCCGCCTCGAAGAGCAGGGAAAGCACGAGCAGGCCGAACAGATAAGGGCCAGGTTCCTGGGCTACGAATACATTGGCCCTGAACAACTGGAACAGATAAAAATACTTGCGCTTGACCCTTCAAAAAAAGAACACGAAGTAAAAAAAGAACGAAAACAATTATTTCAATATGCACTTACCCATCACAAAACAAGTTGGATAAAAGGGCTGGCCAAACTCCAATTTCAACGGGCCGTGCAGTACATGAGAGAACTTCGCAACGATGGAAAAGAATATGAAAAGGATTGCCGCCTTGGCCGTAAGGAAGATGTAAGGCGTGTAGTGCAAAAATATGGGCCCGATTTTGCTGCTCCTGACACTTCCCTTACCGGTTTAATGGTTACACTTCATCATGGCCAGGATGTAGTGGCAGACCTGCTATTGCAGTTGGAAGCTGATATAAATAAATTTGATGCTAACGGGCTACTGGCAGTTGATTACCTGTTGCAAGGCTATTACAAAAATGTAATATACCGTCACACATTTACCGCAGGAAAAAAAACATTATTAAAATATTGGCACCTTATAAAACCAATATCCATTGCTATACAGGAAGGGCGGCGAAGGGTAAATATTGGAGCACATTCCATGATTTTTTTTCTGTTGGTTTGCATGCGTTGCATTGAACATCAGATGCCAAATAAGATGAAAGTAAAATTTCGTGACACAGAACGGCCGGATTTAATTACCGGTGAATTTTCTATGGATGATGTAATGAAACTTGTGGAATGCATGCCAGATGAGATATTGCCTTTTTATCGCAGGCAACGCAGCTATGTTAATTCAATTTTAGCCGCTCATGAATTTGATAGCAACAACCCTTCAAATAAGAAGTTGTTTAAAAGAATAAAACGAGGTTTTTATATTCTGAACCCCTCGTTGGTATATACTATTGACACTGAATAGAAATAGTTTAACGTTATAAATACCAATGCTGAACGGTTTTTTATTAAACCTGATAGAAAATTTTGCCCGCTATTCAATAACCGATTGCGACAATATTTTATCTCCCTTCATTGACACTTCTCTTTGGTAAATAAAGCAGGCTCCCATCTCCATAGCTTAAAAAGCGAAAATCATTTTCCAAAGCATACTCATATATCTTACTCCAATTATTTCCAATAGCAGCGGCTACCAGTAGTAATAAAGTAGATTGTGGCTGATGAAAGTTGGTGATGATTGCAGTGGGCACCTTGTATTCATAACCCGGCGCTATCAATATCTGTGTGTAAGTAAAAATCCTGTCCAGGTCATTTGCATGCAGCCATGTTAATAAAGCAGTTAACGCAGTGCGCACAGCAGTGTTTGTATTCACCAAAGGTTCTTCATAAACGTCCCATTGTGTTATCGAAATTTCCTCTATTGTACTTTCGGGGAACAAAATTGTCTTAACGCCCATCCAATAAAGACTTTCAATCGTTCGCACCGAGGTTGTGCCCACCGCAATAATACCATCATCCAACTTATCAATAATTTTTTGAATGATCTCATCCTGAACATCGATCCATTCAGCATGCATTTCATGCCCTGCCATTGCTGCTGCTTTCACGGGTTTAAAGGTTCCTGCGCCAACATGCAATGTTACATAACTGCTGGTAATTCCTTTTCTCTCAAATGCTTCAAATATCGCCGGGGTAAAATGTAATCCTGCGGTTGGCGCCGCCACTGAACCAGCATATTTGGCATAAATGGTTTGATATCTTTCTTTATCAGTTTCTTCTGCTTTTCTTTTAATATAGGGAGGCAGGGGTGTATCCCCCATCTTTTCGATGATCTCTGCAAAAGCCAGGTGAGCCGGTTCCCATTTCAACTCAACTACAAATGCATCGGGTAATTTCTCCACCAGTTTCGCCAACAGGGTAAACGTTTTGGCATCAATGGTTACCTGTTTTTCCAAATGCCCCTGCTTCCATTTACTTGCGCCACCGATCATGCACTTCCACCGGAGGCTTTGTTGTTTATTCATGATCACGCTATACTCACTTATAGCTTCATAAGGTTCCAGGCAAAAGATCTCTATCGTTCCTCCGCTCGGTTTTTGAAATAATATCCTTGCCTGTATTACTCTTGTATTGTTAAAAACGAGCAGGCATTTTTCGGGTAAATGTGTTGCTATGTTTTTGTAAACATCTTCAGCAATTTCGCCTTCTTTATAGATTAATAATTTAGATGCGTCTCTTTCCGGTAACGGAAAATTTGCGATCCTGTCATCGGGCAGTGTATAAGTGTAATCTTTTATAGAGAGGTCTTTAGGGTGCATCCTGCTACAATGTTATTTAGAGAGAAAATTTTGCACTTCGTTGAGCCATTTTGCATGTTCGCTTTTGCAAAGCGATTCATGCCCGCTGTTCTCATATACCACCAAATGTTTTGGGCCTTGCAGATTATTGAAGATGTGGTTGGTTTCCTTTTGTGTCACACGGGGATCATTCTTTCCCCACTGTAATAATGCAGGCACCTTTATCTTTTTTGCAAATTGCGAAGGCTTCATATTGAAGGCCCAAAACCCATGCTCAACACCGCCCCAGAATGTTATTAAAGTAGCAAGCGGTTGTGCAGGAAGCCCCTTCATTTTAATCCTGCTGCCGGCCGCTTCCACGATGGAACCAAATGGCATCTCCGCAATTATTTTGGAAGGTTGCAATGGGTAATCATCCATCGCCTTTATAATGGTAGCAGCGCCCATGGAGATACCCCAAAGAATAATATTGTTTTCACCTTTTTGTTTTACAAAATCGTAGGCAAGCTTAACTTCTTCCGTTTCATAAAAGCCAATAGTACAGGTATTACCGCCACTGCTTCCATGTGCCCTGAAATCCACGAGCAAAGTATTGTATCCCATTTTCTTAAACGCTTCCGCTTCATTCATGACCGCAGATTTTGTGCCGCCATGTCCATGAAATAATATTACTGTTCCCTTTGAAGTTGGGTGTGTGTTAATGTACCAGCCTTCAATTTTTATATTATCCTTTGTAGTAAAATAAACAGTTTGAAGCGAAGAGTCCGCTACTTCTTTGTTGGAACCCTTGATCGCATTAATACCAAACAACATCTCTTTGGTAATATCCCACCCGCCTTTATCCTCTTTACTTTTTATGGATATTTCATTCGCATCATAAAAATGAGTGAATTTATATGCATGAAAGGCGGTGATCACATTCACTAATACAAACAATACAAGAATGCTTCGTAAAAAGTATTTCAATATTTTTCTCATAACAAATAATACAATCTCATTGCGAAAACTTTTATACTGCCCAAAGGATAAATTAGTAACCTGGTATTTTGCTCCTCATTGATAATATGTACAAGAGTGCGATCCGCCGCGGCGGACAAGCTGCCACTGAAGCTTAATTGAAAAACCTCTACCGGGTTAAAAAAAATTGCTCATTATTTTATCCCTTGTTTACTATACCCAGGAAGAAATGCCACGGTGTAAATGACGGGGTTTAATCAACTTAAGCTCAATTATAATTTTCCATTTTTTATTTCATCTACTACACCGGGGTCCAATAAAGTGGAAGTATCGCCCAAATTTGTTGTCTCTCCCTCGGCGATCTTTCTCAATATTCTCCGCATGATCTTTCCGCTTCTTGTTTTTGGAAGGCCGGTTACAAACTGCACCTTGTCGGGCCTTGCAATTGCGCCAATAACCCTGCTTACTGTTTGAAAAATATCTTTTCGGGTAGATTCTTCATCACTGTGCATGTGGCCAAAAATAACGTAGGCGTATATTCCCTGGCCTTTAATATCATGCGGATAACCCACCACCGCACTTTCCACAACACCTGCGTGCATATTGATCGCATTCTCAATTTCGGCAGTGCCAATGCGGTGTCCGCTTACATTTAATACATCATCCACCCTGCCCGTAATACGAAAGAAACCATTCTCATCTTTCAAAGCGCCGTCACCGGTAAAATAAAGATTTTCATAAGTAGCGAAGTAATTGGTGCGGCAGCGTTCATGGTCGCCGTAAGTAGTTCTTAAAATTGCCGGCCATGGAGCTTTAATGCAAAGATTGCCCTTGTACATACCATGCTCATCAACTTCCGTTACTTCTTTTCCATTTTCATCTACTAATATTGGCTGCACACTCGGCATTGGTAATGTGGCCCAGCCCGGTTTAGCAGGCGTAATGCCGGCTATATTCGAAATTAAAGTGCCACCAGTTTCGGTTTGCCACCAGGTATCTACAATGGGGCATTTATTTTTTCCAATATTATCATCGTACCAATGCCATGCTTCTTCATTAATAGGTTCGCCAACAGTGCCCAATACTTTTAATGACGACAGATCTTTTCCTTTGAGCGGATCCAGTCCATAACTCATCAAACTTCTTATAGCAGTGGGTGCGGTATAAATAATATTCACTTTATACTTATCAATGATATCCCAAAACCTGCCGGCATCAGGCCATGTAGGAATGCCTTCAAACATTACACTTGTTGCGCCTGCACTTAATGGCCCGTATAGAATATAACTATGGCCCGTGATCCAGCCAATATCCGCGGTACAAAAATGTATATCGCCGGGCTTATATTGAAATACGTTTACAAAAGTATAATTGGTCCAAAGCATATAACCTGCACAGGTATGCACTACGCCCTTGGGTTTACCGGTAGATCCCGAAGTGTATAAAATAAACAGCGGGTCCTCCGCATCCATTTCAACCGCAGGCATGGTGATCACATTGTCCTTTTCAATCTGCGATTCCGCATATTCCATCTCATCTTCCCACCAAACATCTCTTCCCTTCAACATGGAAACCGGTGTTCTCGTTCTTGTATAAACGATCACCCTTTTTATTGTGCGGTTATTGATCAACGCATCATCAATAATACTTTTTAAGGGAATGTCTTTACCACCACGATAAGCGCCATCGCAGGTAACAATATATTCTGCTTGTGCATCATATAATCTATCGGCAATACTTTGCGCTGAGAAGCCGCCGAAGATCACGCTGTGAATAGCGCCGATCCTTGCACAACCCAATACAGCATAGGCCAACTCAGGCACCATACCCATATATATACATACACGATCTCCTTTTTTTACGCCATTGTTTAGCAACACCTGGGCAAACTGGCAAACCCTTTTATGCAATCTTGAGTAGGTGACAACTCTTGTGCGCTCTTCCGGATTATTTGGCTCCCAGATGATGGCGGGCTTTTCACCCAGCTCTTCCAAATGCCGATCAATACAATTCTCTGTAATATTTAATTTTCCGCCCTTGAACCATTCTACTTTCGGCTCTTTAAAATTCCAGTCCAATACTTTATCCCATTTTTTCCGCCAATAAAAATTGTCAGCGATATCAGCCCAAAATGCTTCCGGTTCATCTACGCTGCGCTGGTACGCCTGGTGGTATTCTTCTAATGACTTTATCTGGTATGGATAGTCCATAATATTAGTTCTCTTTATTTTTTTAATTGATTGGTTTGTGCCCAATTTAATATATTTATCATTATTACCACAAACAAACGATTGATTCAATTTCTAAAAATTAGATATGGCCGGAAATGATACTAAAGGAATAGGCAAAGTAATTTTTTCTTCGTCCCTCGGAACCCTTATTGAATGGTACGATTTTTATATTTTCGGCATGCTGGCAAAAACAATCGCTGTGCAGTTTTTTCCTGAAGGAAATGAAACAGCAGCCTTGTTAAGTACGCTCGCAATTTTCGCTGCCGGCTTTTTGGTACGGCCTTTTGGGGCATTGGTCTTTGGCAGGCTTGGCGATATGATCGGCAGAAAATCAACCTTCCTTCTCACCCTCGTTTTAATGGGCGGATCTACGTTTTTAATTGGGCTGGTACCGGGCTATCGTGCAATCGGTATCGCCGCTCCTTTATTGGTTTTATTATTAAGATTGATACAGGGACTTGCACTAGGCGGTGAGTATGGAGGCGCCGCCACTTATGTAGCAGAGCATGCGCCTACAAACCGGCGGGGATATTATACAAGCTGGATACAAACCACTGCTACACTGGGTTTGTTCGTGGCGCTTGGTGTGATCATGGCGGTAAAATCAAATATGTCGGATGAGTCGTTCAATGCAGAATGGGGCGGTTGGCGCTATCCTTTTTGGATATCTATATTATTAGTGGGAGTGTCGATTTATATCCGCTTAAAAATGAGCGAATCGCCGATGTATTCCAAGTTAAAAAAAGAAGGAAAAACATCTGTTAATCCTTTAAAAGAAAGTTTTGGTCACAAAGGCAATTTTAAAATGGTATTGCTGGCGTTGTTTGGTGCGGTAATGGGCCAGGGTGTTATCTGGTATACCGGCCAGTTTTATGCGCAATCTTTTTTAGAAAATACGGTGAAGATCGAGTTTATGCAGAACAGGGAAATCCTGTTATGGGGCATCGGATTAGCTACTCCTTTCTTCCTGGTGTTTGGTGCATTAAGCGATAAATTCGGCAGGAAATGGATCATGCTTTCCGGCATGTTGTTGGGCGTTGTTTTTTACCGGCCCATATTCAATACTTTTTTAAAGGATACCGATGCAAAAGAATGGATGGCGAACGCCCAAAATGTGGAAGGCGCAGGCAGTGAATTTAAACTCGTGAAAACAGACAGCAGTTTTAATAAAGACAAGCAGGCGATCACCATCGCACATAAAAAAAGAACGCTGGTGTATAAAGGAACAAGTTTTTCTGAAATTGTTGCAGACACATCAATGGTGGGCAGCGATGGATCATCTATTATCAAAAATGGCAAGCCGGTTTATTTAGATAAACAATTGTCTTCACCCCTCAAATGGAAATTTATCGGGCTGGTCTTTGTGATGATCCTTTTTGTAACGATGGCTTATGCGCCTATTGCAGCGTTTCTTGTTGAGCTGTTTCCTACAAAGATCCGCTATACTTCCATGAGCCTGCCCTATCATATTGGCAATGGGGTGTTTGGTGGCCTGGTGCCGTTTATTGCTACGTTGCTTTCAACAAGTTTTGCCAGTGATCCGCTGGTTGGGCTTTGGTATCCTATTGGTGTAGCGGCGCTGTGTTTTGTCATTGGTGCGTTTTACCTTACAAATAAGATTGATAAAAATATCAACGATTAAAATTTTTATATGAACCAGTTAAAAAGGATAATGGGTTTTTTATGGATGATCATTGCGCCGGTGGTAGTTTTTTTATTAGTGATAGGCGCCGTAAAAAATATTGGTGCCGGTACACACGATATAAATAAGCCGGTTCCATGGGTGATTATTATCGGAATATTTACACCGATCGCCATCGGCCTGATGATATTCGGTTACTATTCACTAAAGGGAGAGTATGATAGACTGCCCGAAAGCTCCGACGAGTTATGATCCTGCTAACGTAAGTTTACACCTTTTTAAAAGGTGTACACTTTTGGCCGCTCCCTGTCGCAATCGACCACTATAAAAGTCGCTGTTACCCTTTCATTTTGTTTAAAAGATTTCCATCTTTGTTATCCAATAAAATAAATTATTTATGGAAACAAAACAATTCACAAGAACGATTAATGCTCCAACCGAAAAAGTATGGAACACACTTTGGGATGATGCTACCTACCGGGAATGGACAGCCGTTTTCATTGAAGGTTCAAGAGCCGAGACAGATTGGAAGAAGGGCAGCAAAGTACTATTTCTTGACGGAAAGGGTTCAGGAATGGTGTCCACTATTCTTGAAAACAAACCCAATGAATTTATGTCTTTTAAGCATCTCGGTATGGTAAAAGATGGTGTGGAAGACACGACAAGTGCGGAGACCAAAGAATGGGCAAATGCGGTGGAAAGCTATACCCTTAAGAGTGCTAATGGTGGAACAGAATTAACCGTCGATTTTGGTGTCACCGGTATGTCGCAGCAGATGCTTGATTACTTCATGGATACCTGGCCAAAGTCGCTGGACAAAGTGAAGGAAATAGCCGAAAGGTAAAAAAGAACTACCGTTTTCAGGCAAACACAATAATAACTTTTATTAGAAAATATTTCTTTTATCATTATTGCAAGGCATCAATCTTTTCGAGGATGCCTTGCTTTTCAGTTTGAGTTTTTGCTAAAGAGTAAGCTCGCTGAAGATTGAATAATGCTTTATCATTATCAATGTTTTTATACAATTCTCCAAGCAGCAAAAAGTAAAAATGATTGCTTTCCAGTTTGAGTTTTTCGGCTTCTATCAGCGCCTCCTGCTGGCCATTTGCTTTGTATAAAGCGTAGGTTCTGTTAAGCGCCACGTTGGGAGAATAATTGATCAGCAACAACTGGTTGTACAACTGCAATATCTCTTCCCATTTTTCGGGTGTATCTTCTTTGATGCAATGCCAGTAAGCAATGCGAGCCTCCAGGTGATAAGAGCTGATCTCGTTTCCGGCAGTTGAAAGATCCAAAAAGTGCAGACCCTGGTTTATTAATGTTGTATCCCATAAAGCCTCATTTTGCTGTTCATACAACACCGGCATCTCATCATCCATTTGCCGGGCGCTAAACCGGGAAGCGTGAAAACACATCAGCGCTATTAAGGCATTTGTTTTGGGCAGGTTAGTTTTATCATATTCGGTAAGCATCAGGGCAAGCCGCATCGCTTCCAGGCAAAGATCTTTGCGCAGTATTTTGTTTTGAGTTTTAGAATAATAACCTTCATTGAACAGCAGGTAAATAATGTGCAGCACATTGTTGAGCCGGTTCGCAATTTCATTTTCAGATGGCAATTCCATCTCAATTTTTTCGATACGTAATTTTTCTTTTGCCCTGAATAATCTTTTGTTGATCGTTTCTTTGTTGGATAAAAAAGCTTCGGCAATTTCTTCAATTCCAAAGCCGCATAAAATGCGTAACGCCAATCCTATTTGTGCCTCGCTTGCAATTGCCGGATGACAAATGGCAAAGAGCATTTGTAACAAGCTGTCTTTAATATTTTGTTGCGAAAAATTTACTGTTGCTATTTCCTCGCTTAATTCTTGTCTTGATGTTAGCGCTGGAATTACAGTTTTTTCGAGTATCTTATTTCTTCTAAAGTAAAGCAAGGTTTTTTGTTTGGCCACTGTGTACAACCATGCAGTCGGATTAACGGGAACACCCTTAGTGCCCCATGTTTCTGTTGCCTGCAAAAATGTTTCACTCACAATGTCTTCTGCAATTTCAATATGCTGCAAACCAAAAAGCTTACTGATCACAGCAACCATTTTAGAGAATTCTGTACGAAATAAGTTTGGTATCAGTATGCGATCGATTTCCATAATATTTTTTAAAAATAAAACCTACACCTTTTGATAGCGTGTAGGTTTTACAAAGTTCGGTCATTCATTTGTTTAGGCGAATACCGGCCTCACCTCCACACTCCCATTTTCATCAATAGCAGGACAACCATGTGCCAGGGTTATTGCTTCTTCGAGGCTATCAGCTTTTATTACAATAAAGCTTCCAAGTTTTTCTTTGATCTCCACAAAAGGCCCATCAGTAATTACGCCACCGGCCTTAAGCACTTTGCCATCCATGGCAAGGCGAATACCGTTGTTGGCCATCTTTCCCTGTGCCGCGATACCTCCAACCCAGTCCTGCCATTTTTTTCCGAGCGCCTGCATTTTTTCAGGTGTTGCCTTACTGTAATCGTAATCTGCCTGTCTGAATAATAAAACAAATTCTTTCATTTTAATTGTGTTTTAAGTGTTATTAAATTGCCTCATGCACTGTAGTGCAAGAGAACATAGTAGCTAGACTTCTCCTAAAAATTTATTTGTTCCAAATCGGTTTAATGTCGATCAACGGTGTTTGATCAACCACCTCTAATCCTGAAACTCGTATCAAATCATTTGCTATTGAAACCACCTTCACTGAATGAATGCCGATGGGGTTTGGACGATCCGGTGATCTTGTTGAAAATACTCCCAATACTGGCGCTTGCTGGTTGTTGCGTGGATAGCATTTGATCACTTCCCGGTCTGCAATATGTAACCATGTCAATAATAAAATTTCCGACCCGGCTCTTATATCTTTTACTCCTTCTACGAACTCAGGAAAAATTGTAATGGTTGCTTCAGGGGCATTTTCATTCTCCTGCAAGGGGCATTCTTCAATGCTTTTTAATTCGGAATGAATTATGCCGATGTATTTTATGGATGCTTCCATTTATTTGTAATTTAAAAATGAGTTTGTGCAGAACGACTATTAGTTTGCGGATACTGAATGTTGCCCAACCTTGTACGTTCCCGCTTTTGTTCGAAATGCAATATTAATGCGATTGTAACTGTTGATGGTAACAACTGCCATTGTTAGGTCAATCAATTCTTCCTCTGAGAATTGTTGGAGCGCTTCTTCGTAAATATTGTCCGGCACATTGCAGCTATTGAGTTGTGTAACGGCTTCTGCCCAGGCCAGTGCAGCTTGTTCACGTTTGCTGTAAAAAGGTGCATCACGCCAGGCACTTAACATATACAGGCGTTGTTCGGTTTCGCCTTTGGCACGCAGATCTTTTGAATGCATATCAAGGCAATATGCACAGCCATTGATCTGTGATACCCGGAAATAAATTAAATTAAAAAGGGATTGATCAACCGGTGATTTTGAAAGATAGGCGCCTAAACTATACAAAGCGCCCATTGCGTTGCGGCCTTTTTGAAAAGCATTGATTCTCTGTTCCATTTTTTCTGTTTTAATGTTATTGAATATGTTGTTATACATCAATAATGATCGGAAGCAGAGAAATTGGACATTGCAGGGAAAATATTTTTAAATTATTTTTGGCGGGAAGCGGAAGTGATAGAATTAGAGGTATTAATGAATGCCATAAGTTTGTTTGGGTTAAGGATTTACTGTGTTCGGTAGACATTACACATCATACATCATTTGTCTGAATTTGGATTTATATGATTAAGGGATTTGAGGATTATTAATCATTCCTCTATAAAAATCAGACATCAGACATCGTACATAAGTCGTCTGAATTAGGATTTATATGATTAAGGGATTGGTGGATTATTAAGGTATCTATAAAATCAGACATCAGACATCCGACATCAGACATCATACATCACACATCAGATTATGCATTTTTCTCCCTTCCTTCACTATTATTTCTATAGCCTCTTCTATATCTTTTTTTGAAGTTCTGAAGTTTACAATACAAGCTCTTAAACAATATCTTTCACTTACCATCGCATTTGATAAAAACGCTTCCCCGCCCTTTTGCAGTTCATCGAGTAATGCCTCATTCAACTTATTTAAATATGCTTCCTTATCGTTTTCATCACCCGTATAATTCACCGGGATATATCGTAATGTGGTGATACTTAAATTTTGTGTCATAGCCTCCAGCTCAGGATGATCGTTGGCAAGGTCAAAAAGTAATTTGGATAGTTGAATATCTTCGCCGATCATTTTAATATAACCAGTTCGCCCAACCTGTTGTAATGCCAGCCATACTTTCAAAGCCCTGAAACCACGGGAGTTTTGGAAGCCGTACTCATAATAGTTTTGAGTTTTTGTACCATCCTTATCAAAGTTATAATATACAGGATGTGAGCTGTACGTCTCAATTAAATGGGTTGGATCTTTTACCAATGTGCACCCCGCTTCGAGCGGACTGTATAGCCACTTGTGAGGATCAAGCGCAATGGAATCTGCTTCCTCTATACCCTGGAACATATCTTTTAGTTCGGGAATAACTGCTGCCGGTACACCATAAGCACCATCTATATGAAACCACAGATCGTATGTTTTACAAATTGCAGCAATTCCCCTGAAGTCGTCAACAACGCCTGTGCTTACATCCCCCGCTGTGCCAATGGTCATGATCGGTTTGCAGCCATTTTTCAGGTCCTGCTTTATAGTTTGTTCCAGTATGGTATTATCCATCCTGTTATCCTCATTAGTAGGTATCCAGCGAATAGACCTGGTCCCAAGCCCAAACAAAACGGCAGCTTTCTCTATCCATGTATGGGTGGTTTTGGAGCAATACACCACCAGCTTTTGTTCGGAATTTGAAATGCCATCCTCCTTAATATTTTTTGGAGCCTTTGCCGTTCTTGCAGCTAAAAAAGCGGTGAAGTTTGCCATGTTGCCTCCACTTACCAATATGCCTCCATAGTTTGGAGACACCCCGATAAATTCAGCTAACCACCTCACTGTTTGTTTTTCAATTTCAGTGGCTATCGGACTTAATATTTGTGCGCCAACATTGGGATTAACTGCCGCGGCTAATAAGTCGGCCAATGCACCAATCGGCGCTGGTGAAGAAGTGATATAGCCAAAGAATTTTGGATGACCATTTAGCAGCGAATGATTCATTAATAGTTCTGTAGCCTTTGATATAAGTCCACTGGCAGCTACCCCATTTTCAGGCAGCGAGGCAGTACCCAGCATCTCCTGCAACTGTTCAGGAGTTTCGCCGGGTGTAACTTGTTTTTCCCCGATGGTTTCAAAAAAGTTAGAAATAGTATCGACCAACTGATAGCCATTTTTTCTAAATTCATCTTTACTCATCTCAATCGGTGTTATACGATTTGTTACCTGTGATTCCCTTAAGTTCATTTGCTTTTCGAAGCATAAGCTGTTTTCAATTCCTGCATATTGTCCATAGTTGGCAATCAGCTCGTACTCATTTTTTTTATACAATGCAATCGCCTCCGGTTGCTTCTTTCCAGTTTCTAACAGGCACTTTTGGTAACCTAATTCTGTTGCCCATTTTTCCAGTTCATTCAATACTATTGTCGCTATACCTTTTCCCCTGCTTTCGGGCATAGTGTACATTCGTTTTACCTCCATACTATTGGTCGAGTATTCTTTTATTGCACCGCAACCAATTGGCAAATCATTTTCATAAATGACCACCGCATTTTTTATGCTATCAATTTTATTGAACTGGGAATAGAACGAATGTTCATTACCATCTTTCTGCGCTAAGTCAGCATCAAGGAGGTTTACAAGCCCAATAAAATCCTGGTTGCCTGAATTCGTTCTCAATATCCTGATCATCTTCGTTCTTTTTAAATAGTGTTGTAAATTTTTAGTACCTATTAAAAATAATATATTACAGCAAACCATGCCTGAATTAATGATCAACGGAGAGTTTGAACACAAATATTTCATACTCATTTGGAGCATCGACAAAAATATAATTAAACACTTTATACATATAGCCGAAGTATACTATAAAGCCTGAAAATTTCTCTGCTGCCAGTATTGAATATCTTAAAAAAAAATTTACCTTGCCAGGAGCGTTTGTGATCCGGCTGTCTCCTTTAATTAGTTTCTTCATATTTTTTAATCAATATATCCCCTTATGCACAACGATCTCCTCCTTAATTACATTAAAAAATGCCGCAGCAGGAATAGGGAATAGTGAGGTTAACCCCATAAGACCTTTCTGTCTCATTAATCAATTGTAAAGGTCTGCGTGTCATTGCAGTCTTCCTGTTTCAATCTTGTTGGTTCAATACAATATTCCATATACTGTCAAAAACGATCAATATTCAAAATCCATATAATTATGAATTTCTTCAATGTCCTTTCCATTAAGCAAAAACTGATCATCGCGTCATTAATCCCACTCCTGGCTCTTTTTTATTACCTGCAAATAAATGTGCGACGGGAGCTAAAAAATAAAGCGTCTGTCGAACAGGCGCTGGAGAATGTTGCGCAGATACAGCAGATATCAAAAGTGGTCCACGAATTTCAAAAGGAACGGGCTCTCATGTTAACCTTTCTCGCCAGTAATGGCGCCATTGGAAAAGACCAGCTTTTATCGCAGGCGGAAGCTACAGATAGGGCCAATTCAGGATTGAGTAAATTATTAAAGGACCAGGGAATAACTATCCACAACTATGCTACGCTTGACAGTTTGCCAACGGTTAGAGCAAATGTGTTTGCGCTTAAAGCCGTAGGAACAATTGATCCTTTTTATGCAGACTTTAAAGAAAGTCTTTTAACGGAAGTGTCACTTATTCTTCGTTCTTCCCAAAACCTGGAACTTAAAAATAGTTTCGAAGAGCATTTGTCTTTGTTATACGCAAAAGATTATCTCGCCCAGGCAAGAAGCCTGTTGGGGGCTGCAATTACTCAAAAAAAATTTGAAGGAATTGAGTACGGTGAGTTTGCATCCATTAGGGGTAAACATGAGATGAACCTGCGGAAATTTCAAAACATTGCATCACCACAATTGAAGGAGTTTTTTGATAAAAAATATCAAACTCCGTTTGTGCAACAAACCTATACAATCATTAATGATGCATTTAACAGAGCATCACTCGACAATTTTGCCTACGATTTTGACACCTGGTGGGCAGCCGCTACCGCCAGCATTAATTCATTAAAGGATGTAGAAGATTTTTCCAGCGAGCTCACCAGTAACAAAGCCAATGATGAACTGGCCATAACAAATTCGAATGTTACGCAAAGCATAGTGGTCGCTGTGGTGATGATGATACTAATCTTCGGGATAGTATGGCTCACCATAAAAAGTATCATCGATGGCATCAGCAGTATAAAAAAAGCCGCAGACAGTATGGCCAAAGGAGAAGTGGGAGTTGCACTTCATATCAAAACAAAAGATGAGATAGGTGAGCTTGCAGCTTCTTTCAATAAGATGGTATCTGTTACAAAAGATTTTTCTCAGATAGCTGATAAAATCGGCAAAGGTGATTATACGCCGGCTGTAACAATCAGAAGTGAAAAAGATACACTCGGCATTGCGCTTGATACAATGAAGACAAATCTTCAAAATCTTTCGAAAGATAATGAGATCAGAACATGGCTGCTTACCGGTAATAGCGAACTGAATAACAGGATACGTGGCGAAAAGACGATCAATGAACTTGCACAAGATGTGATTACACAGTTAACAACTTATTTGAACGCACAGGTAGGCGCTATTTACCTATACGATAATGAGGAGCTAACCCTCGTTGGCAGTTATGCGTTTACTCACCGGAAAGAAAATACGAGCTCATTTAAATTAGGACAAGGTTTGGTGGGCCAGGCAGCGCTTGAAAAGAAAACAATTTTATTTAGCCAGGTGCCGGATGATTATATCCGCATTAATTCCGGACTTGGACATACGGTTCCAAAAAACATTGTTGTATTTCCGTTTTTGTATGATGGCGAAGTAAAAGGAGTGATGGAAATAGGCGCCGTAAAAGAATTTTCTGACTTGGATATTGAGTTCTTAAATATCGTGGGTGAAAATATTGCGATCTCATTCAATGCGGCCCAATCAAGAAATCAAATGAAAGAACTGTTAGGAGAAACACAGAGACAAGCAGAGGAACTGGAAACACAGCAGGAAGAATTAAGACAATCAAATGAAGAGCTGACAGAAAAAACAGACCTGCTCGAAAGATCGGAAGCGGAATTAAAAACACAGCAGGAAGAGCTGCAACAAACAAATGAAGAACTGGAAGAAAAAGCCAATTTACTGGAAGATCAGAAAGGGAAACTGGAGAATGCAAAAATGGATATTGAGAATAAGGCGAGAGAGCTGGAAGTTACCAATAAATATAAGTCTGAGTTTCTTGCGAATATGTCGCACGAACTTCGCACACCGCTTAACAGTATCCTTATTCTTTCACAATTGTTATCTGAAAATAAAAACAAAAATCTTGCAGAGAAAGAGGTGGAGTTTGCTAAGAATGTTTACAACTCCGGCGCCGATCTGTTACAGTTGATCAATGAAATACTCGACCTGTCGAAGGTAGAATCTGGCAGGATGGAATTAGACATTACCGACGTGCCTTTCAGCGAAATCAATACCGAGATCAACTCGATGTTTTCTGAAGTGGCAAAAAATAAGGCAATTGATTTTGCCCAACATACAAATGAAAACTCCATAAAATCTATAACAACCGACAAACAACGGTTGGAACAAATTCTAAGAAATTTATTATCGAATGCATTCAAATTTACCGGCAAAGGCGGCAAGGTTACGTTCTCTATCCATAAAGAAGATGGGAATGTGTCGTTTAAAAACCCGAAGCTTCAAAGTGTGAGGGATATTATTGCATTTTTGGTAACGGACAATGGCATCGGAATTCCCAGGGATAAATTAGGCGTTGTATTTGAAGCATTTCAGCAGGCAGATGGTTCTACTAAAAGAAAATATGGCGGCACCGGTCTTGGCCTTTCCATAAGCCGTGAATTGGCGAATGCGCTTGGTGGTGAAATTCAGGTAAAGAGTATAGAAGGAACCGGCAGCACATTTACCCTTTTTCTGCCTGTGCAGTTTGATTCATCTATTATGACCCCTGTTGCACACAAGGTAGAGGTAAAAGAAAAATTTGTACCGGCGCCAAATGGGGTTCAAAAATTCACCATAGGAGATGGTGAGGTGAATGATGATCGCTACAGCATACAGGAGAATGATAAAGTGATATTGGTGATGGAAGATGACCTTGAGTTTTCGAAAATATTGCTCGATTTTGTAAGGGAAAGAAATTATAAAGGTATTGTGGCAGCACAGGGAAATACTGGCCTGAGTTATGCGAGGCATTATAAACCGGACGCAATTTTGCTGGATATGAAATTACCCGTAATGGATGGTGCAGAAGTATTGAAACATTTGAAGAACGATCCCGATCTGAGGCATATTCCCGTACAGGTTATTTCCGGCTACGACCGGCGAAAGGAAGGGCTTGAGCTGGGGGCCTTTGATTTTATTCGTAAACCCATTGGCAAAACTGAATTAGGAAATGCCTTTGAAAGAATAGAAGATTTTGTTTCTAAAAAGCTTAAAAAATTGTTGATAGTAGAAGACAATGTAACACAAAACAAAGCCATCAGGGAACTGATCGGAAATGGAGACGTGCGTTCCTTTTCGGCGTTCACCGGCGAAGAAGCGTATGAAATGCTCAGCAAAGAAAAATACGATTGTTTAATCGTTGATCTGGGCCTGCCTGATATGTCAGGATTTAACCTGCTTGAAAAAATAAAGACAAATGATAACTTCAATAAAATTCCCATTGTTGTTTATACAGGTAAAGACCTGTCGAAAGATGAGAATGCTAAGTTGATGAAGTTTGCAAACACGGTGGTATTAAAAACGGTTAACTCGCAGGAACGGCTGCTGGATGAAACGATGCTTTTCCTTCACAGGGTAGAGTCGAAGCTTCCGGCAGATAAGCAAAATATCATTCGCCAGTTGCATAAAACGGGAGAAGTATTAAAGAATAAAAATGTACTCGTAGTAGATGATGATATCCGCAATATTTACTCCATAACAAATGCATTGGAAGAAGAAGGCATGAACTGTATCACAGCAGAAAATGGAAAGGTTGCTGTAAATATTGTTAAAGAAAATCCTAACATCGATATTGTACTAATGGATGTAATGATGCCTGAAATGGATGGCTACGATGCTACTAAAGAAATAAGGAGTATAAGCAAGTTTAGCAAATTGCCGGTAATTGCATTAACGGCTAAAGCAATGAAAGGAGACCGGGAAAAATGCCTGAGTGTGGGTATGTCTGACTACATTGCTAAACCGGTTAATATTGAACAGCTTTTATCGCTCATGCGGGTGTGGCTGTATCGGTAAAAAAGTTGTATAGTAAACAAGGGAAAATAATGAACAATTTTTTTTTGAGCCCAGCAGAAGTTTTCCAATTAAGCTTCATTGGCAGCCAGTCCCGATCTTTTATCGGGATCGCACTCTTGTACATTTTATCAATGAGGAGCAAAAATATCAGGTCACTAATTTATCCCTTGCGTAGTATAAAGCATATTAGTAAAAATGTTTAATGGCTTAACAAATGAATTTCGATAACCAGGAATTTAAGGAGTTACTTGAATCTATTCGCTTTGTGTACGGGTACGATTTTACTGATTATTCCGAGGCATCTGTCAAAAGAAGGATCGATCAGTTTATGACTACCCGTAAAATACCGGCGCTGGATAAACTTGGCAAAATGGTACTTAAAGACGAGAAATTATTTGAAGAGTTGGTTCAGCAAATATCGGTAACCGTTACAGAGATGTTCCGGGATCCGCCCTTTTACAAAAGCCTGCGGGAGCAGGTACTAAAAAGGCTGGCTACATATCCGTTCATAAAAATATGGATAGCGGGATGCGCCACCGGCGAAGAAATATATTCCATTGCCATCCTGTTACAGGAGGAAGGACTTTTAAACCGATCAATCATTTATGCAACAGACATCAATCAAAATTCAATACAGGTAGCGAAGGACGGAGTGTATGCAATTGAAAATATGAAATCGTACACCACGAACTATCAAAAGGCTGGAGGCAAAAAATCATTTTCAGAATATTATACAGCCAAATATAATTCCGTGCTATTCGATAAATCATTAAAGCAAAATATCGTTTTTGCAGCACACAATCTTGCGGTAGATAAATCATTCAACGAATTTCAATTGATCATTTGCAGAAACGTGTTGATCTATTTTAACCAGCAACTGCAAAATAATGTGATCAATCTTTTTTATGAAAGCTTGTGTCCATTCGGATTTTTAGGCCTAGGCAGCAAAGAATCATTGCTATTTTCGGAGAAGAGAAAACTTTTTGAGGAGACCGATAGAAAGGAAAAAATATTTATGAAGAAAAAATAATTGTTTGCGTAAAGAAAGGAAATACAAAGCAATAGTGATCGGAACTTCAGCCGGAGGATTGGTCGCATTGACAACAATATTGCAAGCACTTCCAGTCTATTACCCGGTTCCTATTTTGGTGGTGCAGCATCGGTCAAAAGATCAGAGAGATCTGCTGGAAGAAGTGCTTCAAAGCAAATGCGCCATACAAATAAAGCAGGCAGATGAAAAGGAAAAAATTGAAGGTGGTTTGGTGTACATTGCGCCACCGGATTATCATTTACTTGTTGAAAGTGATGAAACAATTTCCTTATCCGCGGATGAGCCTGTGGGTTTCAGCAGGCCATCCATCGATGTACTGTTTGAGTCGGCTGCCATCGTTTTTAGAGATAAGCTGGCAGGTATAATTTTAACAGGTGCAAACAGTGATGGCTCAAAAGGAATTGAGATGATTGCAAAATTTAATGGCACAACGATTGCGCAAAACCCATCGGAAGCGCAATTTTCGGTAATGCCGAAATCAGCCATTGAAACAAAAAAGATAAAATACATTTTGACGCTGAAAGAGATACAGGAATTTTTATTGCAAATTATTTAACGATAAATGAAGACATACAGTAAAGCAGTTATCCTGATCGTTGATGATAAGCCGGCAAATATTTTTGCGCTGGAAAGCTTGTTGGCTGCAAAGGACAGAGTGCTGCTGACCAGCACTAATGGAGAGGATGCATTGAAGCTTACATTCAATAAAAATGTTGACCTCATCATATTGGATGTGCAGATGCCGGGCATGGATGGCTTTGAAGTTGCGCAGATATTGAAATCGAATAAACGAACAAAAGATATTCCCATCATTTTTGCGACAGCAGAAAATAAGGAACACAAATTTGTAATGCAGGGATATGATGAAGGTGCGGTAGATTATCTTTTTAAACCGCTCGATCCCTTAATTGTAAAAGCAAAAGTGGAAGTGCTGTTACAGATACAGTTGCAAAAAAAGGAACTGGTCGAAAAAAATATTTCACTTCAAAAGAGCGAACTGCTCATTAATAATTCGGCTGATATAATCGGCATCATTGATGCAGTTACCTTCCAGGTAGACGAGATCAATAATGCGTTTACACACATACTCGGCTATTCACAGCAGGAAACAAAAGGTACGACATTAACTTTTTTTCTCAGTAATGAGGACAGGGTGCTGGTACAGGAACTCGCTATGCAGGGTAAAGAAAGATTATCCTTCGAAACCCGTATTTATTGCAAGGACAGAACTATTAAATGGCTTCAGTGGAAAGTGGTTGTGAAGGATGGCAAATGGTATATCAATGCACGTGACATTACCGAAATAAAAGAAGTTGAAAAGATCCGCAACTACCTGGCGGCTGTTGTAAAGCAATCCAACGATGCCATTTACATACATGATCATGATGGCAATATAATTTCGTGGAATGAAGGCGCCGAAAAAATGTATGGCTATTCGGAGAAGGCTGCACTAAAAATGAAAGTATGGAACATTATTCCTTCATTTTTGCAACCCGAAACTGAGACGCTAACCAATAAAATAATTGCAGGAGAAAAAATTGAAGGCCTTGAAACAAAACGCATCACCAAACACGGGAAGTTATTGGATGTATTGTTTTCTGCCTCTGTCATCGCGGATATGGGCGCCGAAAAAGTTTCCATTGCCATCACCGAAAAAGACATAACTGAACAAAAGATAGCTGATGAACTTGTAAAAGAAAGTGAAACAAGATTTAGAAAACTGTTTGAAAATGCACCTTGTGCAATGTGGGTGTATGATATGGTGACTTTAAAATTCCTGGAAGTCAATCACACCGCGGTTGTTTTGTACGGCTATTCAAGAGAAGAGTTTCTTAGTATGAGGATAACTGATATACGGCCTGAAGATGAAATTCCAAAACTGATGAAGCGGCTCGCTGATTTGTCCGCTCCTTCGTCAACAGGAACATGGATACATCGTTTGCGCAATGGGCAGTTGATCCATGTTGAAATAACTTCCGATCCAATTGATTTCAAAGGTCAAAAGGCTTTACTTGTAATGGCCAATAATGTTTCTGAGCGTAAAAAAGCAGAGCAGCAAATCAGGCAATTAAATACTGAATTGCAAATCAACATTCACCAGCTTGAAACTACCAATAAAGAAATAGAATCGTTTTCCTATTCCATTTCTCATGACCTGAGGGCGCCGCTAAGAGCTATAAATGGGTATTCCAGGATCATTGGGGAAGATTATAGTGAAGCGCTGGATGAGGAAGGAAACCGGTTGTTAACCAATATTCAAAGTAATGTGCGGAACATGGGTTTGCTAATAGATGATTTGCTTGCATTCTCGAGGTTGGGAAGAAAAGAAGTGCAAAAAACCAGCGTACAGAACACTGCAATGGTGAATAGCATAGTGAATGAGATCCAGGGCCAGGGCCATTGTTCTGCCCTTATAAAGATTGGCGATTTACCGGTTTCGTATGCCGATCATTCTTTGCTTCGCCAGGTTTGGATCAATCTTATTTCAAATGCGATAAAATATTCCTGCAAAAAAGAAAGCCCCGTAATTGAGATTGGTTCGATCAATGCTGAGGGTGAGATTACTTATTATGTAAAGGATAATGGGGCAGGGTTTAATATGGAGTACGCAAATAAACTTTTTGGCGTGTTTCAGCGCCTGCACAGCCCAAACGAATTTGAAGGCACCGGAATTGGCCTGGCAATTGTACAACGTATAATTGTGAAGCATGGTGGCAGGGTATGGGCAGAGGGTGTTGTGGATAAAGGGGCGACATTTTATTTTACATTGCCCAAACTCGTAGTGCACCAGGAGGTGGTTATGAATGAAGACCCGGTTCATTAAATGATTATACCAATGCTAACCCGTTCACCGGTTTTAATTTGATTTTAAGCCGCGGACAAAACAGCAATGCTTCGATTTAAGATACCGTAACGGGCGATCAGATAGGCTTGTACCCTAAATAGTTGAATATGGAAACGAAAGAACTTAAGATACTGTATTTGGAAGATTCCATTTATGACGCGGAATTTGTAAAGAGGGTATTAAAAAATGCAGGTCTTAGTTTTACATTCAAATTGGTAGATGAACAGGATGCATACCAACAGGCCCTCGTTAGCTATCAGCCCGACCTTATTTTGGCAGATCATTCCATGTTCCAATTCAATTCATTTGAAGCTTTAAGGTTATTTAAAGAGCAAGATCTTAAAATACCTTTTATCCTCGTTACCGGCACTGTATCAGAAGAGTTTGCAGTGAGTATTTTAAAGGCGGGGGCTGATGATTATTTGCTAAAAGATAACCTGGCCAGGCTGCCAAATGCTATCCTGAACGCCCTCGAAAAACGAAGCCTTGAAAACGAGCGCCAGCAATATCTTTCCCATATAATAGCAAGCGAATCAGTTCTTAAAGAAGCAGAATATCTTGCCAATTTCGGGAGCTGGCAAGCGGACATGCTAACAGGGAAATATATATGGTCCGATGAAATGTTTCGGATATATGGATATCAACCCAATGAAATAGTGCCCAACTACGAAATTTCATTAAGCCATGTTCACCCGGAAGACAGGGCATCTTTAAAAAGTGATTTGAAAGAAGTCTTAAAAAGCACAGATGCTTATGAATATGAATTCAGGATAATTGATAAAAATAATTTGCTTAAATACATCCACTCAAAGATCAGGATTGAACGAAATGCCGGGGGCCAGCCAATTCGCCTTTCCGGTTTCAACCAGGATATTACTGAGCGTAAAAAAACGGAGCAGCAATTACAACAATTAAATAAAGACCTGAAAGCGAACGCTGCAGACCTGAGTGCTTCTAACCAGGAACTGGAGCGCTTTGCCTATGTAGCCTCTCATGATTTGCAGGAGCCGCTTCGTATGGTTACCAGTTTCCTGGGTTTATTAAATAAGAAATTGGCAGGTAAATTAGATGATACCACTGAGCGGTATATTCATTTTGCCCTTGATGGCGCTGAGCGAATGAACCGGATGATATTGGATCTGTTGCAGTTTTCACGGGTAGGCACCAGTAAAGAAGATTTGGTAAATGTAGATTGTAACGACCTGCTGCAAACAGTAAAATCAATTTTTCACCTGCGCATCACAGAATCAAATGCCACGCTTGATGTAAAGCCATTGCCTGTAATAAAAGCAATCCAGCCGTTGATGCAGCAACTGTTTCAAAACCTGGTAGGGAACGCATTGAAATACGATGATAAGGAAAAGCCGGTAATTACGGTAGGTTGCGATGAACTTGCTAACCTGTGGCAATTTTATGTAAAGGACAATGGCATCGGTATTGATCCAAAATTTTTCGACAAGATCTTTGTTATTTTTCAGCGATTACACAGCCGGTCAGAATATTCGGGCACCGGCATCGGCCTGGCTATCTGTAAAAAAATTGTGGAACGGCACGGTGGTAATATTTGGGTGGAATCATCGCCTGGAAAAGGCAGCAGTTTCTATTTCACTATTCCAAAATAGCACCCCCTGTATAATACCGTGCGTTATCTGATCCATTTATTGCAGCTAACTCCGACAACTCTTCAATAAATTGTTCTGCTGTCAAAACTGTTATTCGTTCAATATCCTTTTTAACTGCTTTTATTTTACCGGCCATCGTGGGTGATTTTATGTGAACAGTGAATTGATGATGCAAGGCAAGCGGGTGCGATCTTATTGGCAAAATGGTCGCAACTCTAACATACAATTTTGATTTATTGTTTAAAAATAATATTGGTAAAATCTACAATCTTTTTTCGCTTACTGCCTGAGTTTTATCTTTAAATAGATTCACTAAATATTATCAATCAGCAGCATTATTTTATTGCAACCGTTTAGTATATTTGGTAAAGTTGTAAAACGTGACTACCACAAATAATAAACCCGGAATACGCACTTCATTTATTGTGAGGGATACCAGGGCTTATTATATATCTTCCTTCACTGAGTTTTTTCCTTTCTGTATAGAGCTTTATTATTTCTCAAGTTTTAAGGACTTTAAAGATTAGTCCATACCTGTTCCATAAAAGCGGCTTCCGTAATATTCTTCAGTTACAAAAATGTAGTAGCGAACACTCGTCATCAATGCGCATTTTTGAAAACATCGCCGGTTTTTCTTTGATAGGAAACCGGCAAACAGCTACAGGTATGGCGAAATGAACGATCCATTCACTTAAGACTTTAAAACAAAAAATATCATGAGAAGAAATAAAAGAAATGCTTCCATCAATGGAATGCTGTTGTTGATTGTAATACTGGTAAATGCCGCGATACTAAAACATGGATATATTGCCGATGAACACTGGTATTGGTTACTCTTACCAATGTTACCTCTTACTGTTCTTTCTTTCAAAAAAGTAGTGGAGAAAAAACATTCCTGATCAGGAACTTTATAAACAGCAGGCGGCCCTTGAACGGGCTGCTTTTTTATGGATCAAAGCAGGAGTCGGGGCCCTGCAAAAACCACTCCCGGTTAATTACTCCCCTGTGTTTTTCTAAACCGGGACTTCTTGTGTAGATTCTTCCTCATGGTGTTCCATAGATGACCTTCGTACTTTGAAAGCATTAAAAACATAGGCAACTTTCTCACCAATATTAATTAGATGATGCCCATATTCCCCGATAAGTAATAGTGTGTAATCCCATCAACCCGTTTGCTTCGTTGGCATGGTATGTGACCGATTTTTTAATAAGCCAACGTAACAACTAAAATATATAATTATGAACGTAGCTGAAAAAACCGATACAAAAGAAATGGAAAATCCAGTAGAGCAATATCCCAAGCCACCGTATAGAGAGCAGCAACAGCGCCCTCCCGGCGTGGAAAAAGAACTGCACCCAAAGGCGGATCATGGTGAAACTACATATAAAGGCTCAGGCAAGCTCACCGGTCGCAAAGCGATTATAACAGGTGGTGATTCTGGTATTGGAAGAGCAGTTGCCATCGCCTTTGCAAGAGAAGGTGCAGATGTGGTAATATCTTATTTGAATGAGGATGAGGATGCAGCAGAAACAGCAAAGTATGTAAAACAAGCCGGAAGAAAGGCAGTACTGGTACCAGGTGATATCAGCAAGGAAGCGCATTGCAATAATATAATTGACAAAGCAATTGAGGAGTTGGGTGAAATAGATATCCTTGTTAATAATGCGGCCTACCAAATGACGCACGATTCGCTCCAGGAAATAACCGCGGAGGAATTGGACTACACTTTTAAAACAAATATTTATGCAATGTTTTATTTGTGCAAAGCAGCGGAACGCCACCTGAAGCCAGGCAGTGCTGTTGTAAATACTACTTCTGTAAATGCTTACAAACCTTCACCGGGATTGTTGGCTTACGCAACCACCAAAGGCGCTATTCAAAACTTTACTTCAGGGCTTGCACAGCTTTGGGCGGAAAAAGGAATACGTGTTAACTGCGTGGCCCCGGGGCCGATATGGACGCCGCTCATACCATCTACCATGCCGCCTGAAAAAGTAAAGAATTTCGGCGATAATACTCCTCTAAAAAGAGCTGGCCAACCGGCAGAATTAGCGGCTGTGTATGTGCTGCTCGCTTCGCAGGATTCGAGTTATATGACGGGCTCTACCGTGCAAGTTACGGGAGGCACTCCAACTATTTAGTTATTGATGATGATTGACAATTAGTTCTTCATGCTGGTCCTTGTGGCCGGGATGAAGAACTTTTTGTTTTGCGGTGGCCGTATCGGCTATTTGATATCAACACGCAATTCCAAAAGATTATTTTGAGCAGGGCAACAACTGCCTGTCTTTAAAAAAAATTACTATTTATAGGCCGGTCAAAATTTACTTACCGGGTTATCCGGTTCACTTTCCTCTTCTTCATCCAGGGTATCAAACTGGTAGTCCAACGTCCTGTCTAAAAGATCGTAACTGAAATTTTCGGGAGATGCTCCTGCGGCAAATACAAAAGCAAAGTTGAGGTCGTACAATTCATCTTCGGTCAGCCACTCCTCTTCCGTAGCTAATACGATCCATTTATACAATGGCTCGTCTCCATCTTCTCCCTGTATGGTTTCGAACAAAGATTCTCTTTCAATTACAAAGCTGTTGGAGCCATCGCCGCTGTACTCGATTGTAGTGCCGGTTAATTTCCAGTTTCCAAATTTCATAGTTGTTGTTTTATTGATCTACCCAATTTATATGCCACGCATGTTTTCAGCATAAAATAAGTGTGATAAAAAATCTACCCACAAGATCTTAAAGAAAAGAAATAAAAAAATATATTTCCGAATAGGTGTGAGGAATGCCATTTTATAATATCCGTTTAATAATAATTGTAACGGCATGGCATGCCAACGAAGTTAGTACCTGTTTAACTTGCTTTAGCCCTGGTGGCCTTTTTTGTCGTTCCCGGAAAAGATGCTTTATCATTGGTCACCATTCTAAAGTCTAATTCTTTTACGGAACTCCTGCAATCATTTAATATTTCCTCGTATATTTTTTTTACTCCCTGCGAATCAAAGGGATGCTTTAGAAAAAAACTTAGCAGGCGCATATCGAATGCCGCAGATGTTAACCAATCAACATCCTTCATATAACCAAGGATCGCCACCGTTTGCGTTTTTTTCATGAAGGATTGCAGCAACCGGTTATCGACTTTTAAAGTTGCACAACTGCCAAAATAGATAACTACGCCCTTACATTTATCTTCTAACAATTCTGAAAGCTGGTCAAGTGATAAACTGTCCTTTCCAATTTTAATGACGCCTTCGTCTCCATGAAAGGCAAGATAGAGTAAAGGGAATTTTTTATGGAATGCTTTAGTTTTCCATCTCAATATGGAAAATTTAAACTCTTCCAATGTGGCACACCGGTGATGCCTGAACGGCATATTTTGATAACGATTTACGAGGTCCAATATCGGGTACACAGATGTTTTATCTCTATGGTCGCCATACCAAAATCCCTCAACACAGAAAACTCCTTTCATAACTTTTTTCTTTATTTAAAATTATTATGCCACTATAATTCTTGCGCATTTTTACAAGCGTTCACATTTCAATCGTATTATTTTCAGCAGCTTTTAATGGGCCAACCAGGTGGTAACAGGGTATAACATGATACAATGATCCGCAGTGTGTGGGAGTTGCCGATAGCATAAAGATATACTAAAGGGTGGGGTTATCCTATGGCATAAATGCCACTAATGGAGGAAGTTCCAGAAGCCAGGCCGGTTTTTTTTATTATTCCATCATGCTGGACCGAATGCTAAAAAAAAGGAACTGTAATGTTGGTACGGAGACGAGTAATGAATTAACCTGGTTTACACCTTTATTCCAACTCTTTATTGCCATCAATAAATTTTAGATTGTATGTAAATCCCGTAAGGCGCCAGCCTTGTTCGGTATTGGTGGCTTGTAAATTATAGCTGCCAACAAAACTTCGTGTGTTGCCTTTTGTCGCAACTTTTTTAAAATGCATTGCTACCGCATACGCATATATTTCCGCAGAAGTTTCATTTACGGTAATGAGATAATGGCCAGCCTGGTGATGTACCGAATCAATCCCATGAAAACCCTGCTTCCACATTTTACAGATTTCCAACGCCTTCAAATTTTTCGCCGGCCCTGCACCTGCACTGCTCATGTCAAAATCCACATACTCTGTAAATACTTCATCAATGAGCTTTTGCCAATCCCTGCTATCCGTGTACATAAAGAGTTTATTAGCAAGCCCGGTAAGTTCAAGTTTTGTTTCGATGTCAGCCATAAAAATTTTATTAAAAAATTAAAATACTTTTCTCAAAAATACTTAATTCATATAAAATAGTTTCTGATACAACAAGCAGGCCGCATTAAAATCCAACTTTAATTTTTCAGTTTTATACTGTACATTTCGGGCACTATACCTGTTTTATGATCTTAAAAAATATCTTTTTTAGTTATTCAAGGGCCGATGCTTCAGAGTTTGCATTAAAGCTTGCGGTTGATCTGCAAAAGGAAGGGTTTAATGTGTGGATAGATCAGCAGGATATCAGGGCAGGATCTGAGTGGGACCTTGAGATTGAAAAAGCACTGGAGACCTGTGATTGCTTATTATTTATCGAATCAGAAAAATCGGTAGTTTCCAATAATGTGCTGGACGAAGTTTACTGTGCAATGGACGATCACAAGATTGTGATACCGGTAATTTATAAAGACAGTAAAACACCTTTCCGGTTAAAAAGATTACAGCATATAGACTTTACAACGCACTACGAAACGGGCCTCGCAAATTTATTACGTGAGTTAAAACAAACTGCCGTTCATGATTTTGCGAAGACCGCTGTTGAAACGGAATTACAAGCACCGCTAAAGCCGCCTTCTTCCAAATCTCCCGGCTTAATATTGATAATTGTATTGCTGGTGGTTATTGCCGCGGTAGCCATTACCTTCTTACTGAATAATAAAAAAGAACTACCCATTGTAGCAGATAAGACAGCGATAAATAAAATAAATGATACTGCAGTTCGGGCGAATGACGGCAAAATAGTGGAGAAGGATACTGTTAATATCAAAGTAAAGGAAGATGCGAAAATTGTACCGCCGGAAATAAAGAAGGTGAATGAAAAAAGATCATCCCTTCAACACACTGATGAAATCGCAATAAAAAAACCAGATGACATTTCAAGGATATTGCCCGAAGCTTTGGCAGGCAGGTGGGACCTGGAAAATGTGGAGCCAGAGGCAAGATCGCACAGCGGCTATATGGATATTGAGGCAATAGATGAGAAAAAAATTAAAGTATCATCTAACTTTCAATTCTATTATTTTAAAACAAATGATACTGCTTTTTTTAGTGTGTTCAATGGATATATAGCGTGCGCTTCCTGTATATTACAAAATGAGATCACTATAACAGATTACGATCTTTCTTTCGGAGCCCAGATATATAAAATATTAAGGCGGGACGAACGGGGTGTAGGAAATGCAGGGGATACCGTAATGAGCGGCGGACCAAATTCTTCCATCCGTGCGTTTGTTAGTTTTCATTTATTAAATAATACCACTGCACTGATCAAAATACACAAACCAGTCGCCACTCCTATTGACATGGGCTTTGTTGTCAAGCCCTTCAGCTATACTTTTCGATTTGCAAAAAGAACGCATTAGGTCATGAACTATTCATCCTCAATCCTGGCAAAATAATTTATTTTGGGCAATCGAGTTTAACCGCATACTTGCTCCAGCTATCAAAACAGTCAAGCCTTATTGCGGTATTTCCATTTATAGATAGCCAGCTTATTTTAATAAATGCTGGATCTTTTTTAAGAAGCTTTACTTCGTAGTAGTAGTAACCCGAAAGCGTTTTTTCATCGCAGCCTTTTATAAGACGAGCCTTAAACGGCTTTTTACCAAAAAGACTGTCGATCGTGTATTTAGGCTGCAACTC